>NZ_RAZO01000495.1:0-1965 GCF_004307535.1 Pseudomonas sp. Sample_9 | reverse complement strand
CGCGAATGGCGGATATCACCCGAACGCGCAGGCCCGTAGCTCACGGGCGGCAACTCACCGACTACCGATTTCAACGCTTCGAGCATCTGCTTCAGGCTCATCGCCTGATTCCAGCCAACATTGACCGCGCCTTCCTGTACATCAGGCTTTTCCAGCGCCTGCACCAGCAAATCCACCAGATCCCCGACAAAGAGGAAATCCCGAGTCTGCTCGCCATCGCCAAACACGGTGATCGGTAAACCTTTCGACGCGCGCTCGCTGAAGATGCTGATCACCCCGGAATACGGCGAGGAAGGATCCTGGCGTGGGCCGAAGATGTTGAAGAAGCGAAAGATTGCCGGCTCCAGGCCATGCTGGCGGCGGTAGAAATCGAAGTAATGTTCACCGGCCAGTTTGTCCGAGGCATACGGAGTCAATGGCGCCTTCGGCGTGTCTTCGTCGATCGACTCGCCCTCGCCATTGTTGCCGTACACCGCCGCGCTGGAGGCGTACACCACACGCTTGACCCCGCCCAGGCGCATGGCTTCGCAGACATTCAGGGTGCCGATGAAATTGCTCTGGTGGGTTTTCACCGGGTCGTCCACCGAGGCCTGCACCGAGGCCACGGCCGCCAGATGCGCGACAGCGTTGCAACCTTGCATGGCGCGGGCGACCAAAGCGGCATCGGCGACATCGCCGACCACCAGTTCAACCTTGGGATTGTCCAGCGGCAAATTGCTGCGCTTGCCGGTCGACAGGTCGTCGAGCACGCGCACTGCGTAGCCCTTGGCGAGCAGCGCGTCGGTCAGGTGCGAGCCGATGAATCCGGCTCCGCCAGTGATCAGAACCGTTGCTTCAGCCATGTCGGTAAAACCTGTCCAGTAAGCCTGGGAGTGCGGCACGCCAGGCGCGCGGCTTGATCCCGAAAGTGTGGAGAATTTTCTTGCAGGCCAGTACCGCGTGTTGCGGTTCTTCGGCGGCGTCCGGGCGCGCGGCGTGGGCCTGCGCGGTCGGTGCTTCGATCGCCAGCGGATGCAGGCTGCGTGCTTCGGTGAGAATCGCCTGGCCCAGCGCCAGCGGTGTGGTCGCTTCGTGGCCGGCGTAATGGTAAGTGCCCCACAGCGGCGCGGCGCAGTCGAGTTGCTTGAGCACGGAAATGATCACTCGCGCGGCGTCATCGACCGGAGTCGGATTGCCGCGACGATCATCGGCCAGCAGCAATTCTTCGGGTTTTTCCGCGCGGGCGAGGAAGCGTCCGAGGGTGCCGTCCGGGCTGTCGTCGAGCAGCCAGCCAAACCGCAGCAATACATGTTGCGGGCAGGTCGCGCGCACGCTTTGCTCGATGCGCCACAAGGCCTGACCGCGCAGGCCCAGCGGCACCGGTTCGTCTTTTTCGCTGTAGGCCGTGGCCCGCGAGCCGTCGAACACGCGATAGCTCGACGGTTGCACAAGGACAATGTTGTGGTGCTGGCACAGTTCGGCCAGACGCTCGATGGCGCGTTCCTGGCCGGTCATGCGGCTTTCGCTGACGCTCTCGGCCTGGAACCAGTCGAAATAGTAGGCGAGGTTGATCAACGCATCGGGACGGGTGTCGTCGAGCAGTTGGGTGAGGCTCGCGGCATCCCAGCCGTTTTCGGGCGGGCGGGGGGCGAGGAAACCGATGTCTTCTTCCGCACCGAGGCGAATCAGCGCCTGCCCAAGGGCATTTCCGCCGCCCAGTAACATAAGGCGCATTCGCATAGAGTCAGCAGGCCCAGTCTGATTGGAACGATGGCTTTGGCGACGGTTCTCGTGGAACCGTCGTCGATAATTGCCGGAATCGTTGCATTTTGCGGGTTTAGTGCGCAACCGTCATCCGTAAAGTGTAGATCCGCGAATTTGCGGCGTCCCGACCGGCCCCTTCGCGAGCAGGCTCGCTCCCACAGGGGACCGGGTTCCAAGGTGGGAGCGAGCCTGCTCGCGAAGGCGTCCGAACGGTACTTGCAT
>NZ_RAZO01000400.1:0-27723 GCF_004307535.1 Pseudomonas sp. Sample_9 | reverse complement strand
AGACCATCATCGTGCCCAACGGCAACCTGTCGAACGGCATCATCACCAACACCAATCGTCAGCCAACCCGTAAAGTCGTTTTTGATGTCGGCGTTGATTACGAAGCGGATCTGCAGAAGGCCCGTCAGGTACTGCTGGATCTGGCCAAGGATCCCCGCGTCATGCAGGACCCGGAGCCACAGGCAGTGATTTCGACATTGGGCGACAGTTCGATCACTGTTTCCCTGCGCGTATGGGTTAAAACTGCGGATTATTGGGATGTGATGTTCATGTTCAATGAACAGGCGCGGGATCGTTTGAAGGCTGCCGGGATTGATATTCCATTTCCGCAGCGGGTTATACGCGTAGTGCAGGAATCGGCGACGCAATGATAGGTTGCTAACTAAGTGCCTGAATTGTTGGCAAGGCATTAGTTGAATGAAGCACCAATAAAAAGGGCCCATCCGAAGATGGGCCCTTTTTTGTTATCGCAAACTAACTGTTGGCGATTACAAGATCGACAGTGGGTAGTCGACGATCAGGCGGAACTCTTTGACATCGCCTTCACTCTGGTCTGCGTTGGCAGTATGCCAAGCCTGACGAACACGGAACGAAAGATCCTTGGCCGGACCATTCTGAACTACGTATTTGACTTCCAGGTTAGTCTCGTGGTGCTTGCCATCATCACCGTAGAGCGGATTTCCTAGGCTGTCGCGGTATTGACTGTTAGCTGCCAAGCCAGAGCCGTCAATGTCCCAGCCTTTAACGTAGCGAGTCATGAAGCTCAGACCCGGAACGCCATATTCAGCCATCTTCAGGTCATAACGAATCTGCGCGGATTTCTCGTTTGGACCGTTGAAGTCAGAGTACTGAATCGAGTTGGCAAGGAAAATCGAATCGCCACCACGGTTGTTCTTGCCCACACCGATGTAGTCGAATGGTGTGTCGCCGTTGACCTTCTGGAAGGCAATAGTGATGGTGTGTGCCTTCAGGAACGAGAGCGCAGTTGCCAGGGAGAATGTGGTGTTACTGATGTCGCCTACCTTCTTGTCACCGGTATCGGTGGTGCGGTAGATGTTGAAGTCAGTGTTCAACGACGTGTCACCACCGAATGGTGTGGTGAGGTTCACGTTCGCGTAGTACTGGTTCCAGATGTCTTCCAGCTTGGCACCGTACAGCGATGCGCTCAGGTTGTCGGTGATGCCGTACTTGCCGCCGAAATAGTCGATGGAGTCGGAATCGATGCCTGAGTAGTTGGAGTACAGCTCGCCATCACGGGAGTTCTTGTCCTGGCTGGTCGACGAGTAGAAGTGGCCGGCTTCGAGGTCAAGGTTCTGGATTTCGCTGCTCTGCAGCTGGAAACCGCTGGCAGACTGAGGAATGATGCGCGAGCCGCCCACAGCGAACACTGGTGCGGTGCTAGGCTGCATGTCGCCGAATTTCAGCTCGGTTTTGGAAACGCGGAATTTGACCGCTGCACCGGCTTTGCCCTGGCTGTCATTGACGTCACGGGAGCCGTTGAGCGGGTCAACGGTGTCGCTACGGCTCATGTTGCCCGAACCGGAGGTACCGTCACCGCCGTCAAGTTTGATGGCCAGATAACCGAATGCATCGATACCGACACCAACAGTACCTTGGGTGTAGCCAGAGCTGAAGTTGCCCAGCAGACCTTGAGTCCAGTCTTTTACGTCAGCGTTGCGGTTCTTGTTGTCGCGGTTGAAGTAATAGTTGCGTACCAGCAGGTCGAGCTTGGCGTCTTCAACGAAACCTTTGGCTTCAGCCTGGTCACTTACAAACGGGGCGGCCGTAGCCATTTGAGTACTGGCTGCTGCAGCAACTGCCAGTGCGATCATGCTCCACTTCATCACGCGCATCGTGATTTGCTCCTTTGGTTTTAGAAGAGTACTGCCGTCCCACCTGTTTTATTATCTGGGCGGCTCTTTCTTTTTGTGTCGGCGCAAACTTATATCACGCCGACAATGTTGGCGATACTTGCGAAACCAACCTTTCAGCTTCTTTACGGCGTTGTCGCAAAAGGAGCGCTGGATGTCGCAAATTCACAGTACCGATGCAGCCGGACTGACAACTTTATCGCTGTTTCCGGGCCTTTTTGCATCGCTAAAAAAGAGTCCCTGGCAAAACACTTGAATCTCCATCGGGCAACCCTGCCACTGTTTTTATTGGCTTCAGGCGACCACTTCCCGTGGTGCGCTTATAGTCCATAACGTTACGAATGCAACAAGCGTGCACAAACCGCAAAATCGCTGCGGTTATTTTTCTGCAATGCGCCCGCATATGTGAAAACCTTGTGAAAACGGGGCCTCGGGCCGGTTTTGTTGCAGGCTTGACGACATTCTCCCAATGGTGTTGCAACGCACCAAAGGTGCGCAAGACAACCAAAAACGTTACCGGTTCACCCCGCAGTGAGTATTTGGCGGATGCCCGACCCAGTGAGCGTAGACGTGTTGTGCAGTTTTGGTGCAAAAAAATCACCACTGGACGCAAGTAAATCTGGCGCCGCGCGATTCGAGGGTCGACAGATCAAGGATTTTCATGCGGCTCTTCACGTCAAGGCTCATGTCCGGGGCTGTATTGGTGCGTCGGCGAGATAAATGTCTCATGTCGGCGCGCTTGCTGAATTACCGCCGAGGGGACGCGTGAAGCCCGCTGCATTCGCAGGTATGCTGCCGTTCTGTCGCTTGGCGCGCTGCTTCTAGGGGCGGCCGCTAAGCTGAGTTATAGGATCAGCGGGAGTACTCACAGTGTTTGCTTTGGATTCACGACTTCAACAGGACACCCTGGTCATCGGCGACTTTCCGTTGTGCCGGCTGTTGCTGTCCAACGACAGCAATTACCCGTGGTTCATCCTGGTGCCTCGTCGCGAGGATATAAGCGAGTTGTTTCAGTTGGATGTCGCCGACCAGCAGCAGCTCTGGCGGGAAACCACCACACTGGCCGAATTGCTCAAGGATTCGTTCGATGCCGACAAGCTGAACGTGGCAACCCTGGGCAATGTTGTCAGTCAGTTGCACATGCATGTGATCGTACGTAAACGTGACGATGCTGCGTGGCCAGCGCCGGTCTGGGGCAAACACCCGGCCAGGCCGTACAGCGCAGAACAGGTGGCAGCCATTCGCGAACGCTTGCGTCTGGTGCTGACCGAAGAATTCACTTTTGTGGAGGGCTGAGTCATGAGCCTTGAAGAGCGCGTAACCGATCTGGAAAGCCGTCTGGCCTTTCAGGATGACACTATTCAGGCATTGAACGATGTGCTGGTGGCCCAGCAGAGAGTCATCGAGCGCCTGCAATTGCAGATGGAGGCGCTGATCAAGCGTCACGAAGAAATGGTCGGGCAGTTCGGTGCCTTTGAAGAAGACGCGCCGCCACCGCATTATTGAACCATTCGCCAGGCATAAAAAAACCGCGGACAGCCAGGCTGTTCGCGGTTTTTTTGCTTTGGATCAGCGACGCGGCAGAGCGGCGATCACGTCCTCGGCTTGCAGGCCTTTGTCGCGGTTCATCACCGAGAACTCGACGCGCTGGCCTTCGACCAGAACACGGTGGCCTTCGCCACGAATGGCGCGAAAGTGCACGAAAATATCATCACCGGAGTCCCGGGAGATAAAGCCGAAACCCTTGGAAGTGTTGAACCACTTCACGGTGCCGGTATCGCGATTGCTCATGTCATAGGTAGTCGGCGCAGCGGCTGGTGACGATTTGTAGAAGCTGACGGCCAGGTGCAGCACCACGGCAACCAGGGCGATCACCAGGCTGAACAACACCGCCGGCTGGCCAGCGATGACCGGCATCGGCGCGATCAGGGTCAAGGTTTGCAGGACGACAGTCAGCACGAGCAGGGCGCTGACCAGATTTTGCAGATGCTGGCGCGGGCCTTTGTTCCAGTAGGGGATCACTGGAGCGATGACCAGGTTCAGCAGGCCGAAAAAGGCCAGGTAAAGTGCATCGGGTTGTTGCAGATAAGGAACGGCTTCGGCTTTCAGGCTGGGTATGAACGACAGCAGCAAGGCTGCTGCGCCCATTAGCAGGTGGACGATTTTCAACATTTTGATTGGCTCACGTTATGACGGCTCACAAGGAAGAGCTGAAGGCGCACGGTTCGCTTCAGGACGAAATAAGAGGCGGTGGACACGTACACGGATCAGCCTATGCGCAACACCCCCGGAAAATGGGGCATGGCGACACACTGCCTATTTAACAGCAAAGCCTGCGGCTACTCAAATCAGCCCGGCCAGCGGCAGAGAAACGGTCGATTTGTCGCAGCCTGATCACGGATTGATAGCTGCGAGCCGGCGCTTGCCTTGCTAAAGTGGGGCTGAACCTGCTGGATGAATCCAATCACTGTTAGGGGGTAAGCATGGCAATTGATATCGGTATCAGCGAAGAAGACCGCAAATCCATCGTCGAAGGGTTGTCGCGACTGCTGTCCGACACCTATGTGCTGTATCTGAAAACCCATAACTTTCACTGGAACGTCACCGGCCCGATGTTCCGCACGCTGCACCTGATGTTCGAAGAGCAATACAACGAGCTGGCGCTGGCCGTCGATTCGATCGCCGAGCGGATTCGTGCGCTGGGCTTCCCGGCACCGGGGGCCTACGCCACCTACGCGCGTCTTTCTTCTATCAAGGAAGAAGTCGGTGTGCCGAGCGCCGAAGACATGATCAAGCAATTGGTCGAAGGCCAGGAGGCAGTGACCCGGACCGCCCGCGGCATCTTCCCGTTGCTGGACAAGGTCAGCGACGAGCCGACCGCTGACCTGCTGACCCAGCGCATGCAAGTGCACGAGAAAACTGCGTGGATGCTGCGCGCGCTGCTCGAGGAATGATCCGGCCGCTGCGGACGGCTCGAGGTCGTCCGCGTGCTGTCCAGACTCTTACCGTTGGCGTTGGCTTATCCTACGAGGCTGGTCAACAAATCGTATGGCGCTGACTTTGTCACTGGGTTTTTATGAAGGCGCAAGGATGTTGCCTTATAAATCAGCAGTCATGGCAAAGGAGTGTCAACGCTATGGTAGAAGAAGACAGGCGAAGCGACAGGATGTCGGCTTCGCGGCACGTAATAAAAGTCGACCCGTTTGTCAGCGAGTTCGACATGAATCTGATCCGGCCGTTGTCGCGATCGATTCGCCTCAACGGATTTGCGACCTGTCTGCGCCTGGAGCAGGTCTACTGGAATATCCTCGGCGGCATGGCCGAGGATAACCACTGTTCGATCAGCACACTGTTATCCCATGTCGACCGCGAGGTGCATCTGCGTCACGGCGGGGTGAAGAATTTCAGTGCGTTGGTGCGGGTGGTTTGCGTCATGAACGGGATCAAAGACCTCGCACCCACCGTTTCGCGCTGAAACGGCGGTTGCAACGAGGTTGCGGGCTGTGCAGTGTTACGGCTGCACAGCCCGCATTTAATCGATATAATCCCGCGCTTTCGCCGCAAAGCCCTGCGCGCGGCAGCAATCTGATCGCCGAGACACCCCCATGCCAATGTACGATTACCAATGTGCTTCCTGTGGTCATCAGTTGGAAGCCATTCAGAAGATCAGCGACGCACCGTTGGTCGACTGCCCTGCCTGCCAGGCGCCCGAACTGAAGAAGCAGCTGTCCATGCCGGGTTTTCGCCTCAGCGGCAACGGTTGGTACGAGACCGATTTCAAGACCGGAGCCAAGAAGAATCTGGCCGGTGGCGACAAAGCTGACTAGGGTTCCAACCCTGAACGAACGACACGCGTGAGTTGCCGCCTTGCTTGAAAGCGACGGTTACTCCACCGAATTTCGAATTACGAGAAGCGAACCACACCATGATGCGCAGCCACTATTGCGGCCAACTGAACGAAAGCCTGGAAGGCCAGGAAATTACCCTTTGCGGATGGGTGCACCGTCGCCGCGACCACGGCGGGGTGATTTTCCTCGATATCCGTGATCGTGATGGTCTGGCCCAGGTGGTGTTCGACCCGGATCGCGCCGAGAGCTTCGCCGCCGCCGATCGCGTGCGCAGCGAATACGTCGTGAAGATCACCGGCAAGGTACGTCTGCGTCCGGCCGGTGCGACCAACGCCAACATGGCTTCGGGCATGATCGAAGTGCTCGGTTACGAACTGGAAGTGCTGAACGAGTCGGAAACCCCGCCGTTCCCGCTCAACGAGTTCTCCGACGTCGGCGAAGAAACCCGCCTGCGCTATCGCTTCCTCGACCTGCGTCGTCCGGAAATGGCCGAGAAGCTGCGTCTGCGTTCGCGCATGACCACCAGCATCCGTCGCTTCCTCGACGAAAATGGCTTCCTTGACGTCGAAACGCCGATCCTGACCCGGGCCACCCCGGAAGGCGCGCGTGACTATCTGGTGCCGAGTCGTACCCACGCCGGTTCGTTCTTCGCCCTGCCGCAATCACCGCAGCTGTTCAAGCAACTGCTGATGGTGGCCGGCTTCGACCGTTACTACCAGATCGCCAAGTGCTTCCGCGACGAAGACCTGCGTGCCGACCGTCAGCCGGAATTCACCCAGATCGACATCGAGACCAGCTTCCTCGATGAAAAAGAGATCATGGGCTTGACCGAGCAGATGATCCGCAATCTGTTCAAGGAAGTGCTGAATCTGGAATTCGGCGAATTCCCGCACATGACCTTCGAAGAAGCCATGCGCCGCTACGGTTCGGACAAGCCGGACCTGCGTATTCCGCTGGAACTGGTCGACGTTGCCGACCAGCTCAAGGAAGTCGATTTCAAGGTGTTCAGCGGCCCGGCCAACGATCCGAAGTGCCGCATTGCTGCACTGCGTGTTCCAGGCGGGGCGAGCATGCCGCGCAAGCAGATCGACGATTACACCAAGTTCGTCGGCATCTACGGTGCCAAGGGCCTGGCGTACATCAAGGTCAACGAGCGCGCTGCCGGTGTTGAAGGTCTGCAATCGCCGATCGTGAAGAACATCCCGGAAGACAAACTCAACGTGATCCTCGATCGCGTTGGCGCAGTCGATGGCGACATCGTGTTCTTCGGTGCCGACAAGGCCAAGATCGTCAGCGAAGCCCTGGGCGCGCTGCGGATCAAGCTCGGTCACGACCTGAAGCTGCTGACCTGCGAGTGGGCACCAATGTGGGTCGTCGACTTCCCGATGTTCGAAGAGAACGACGACGGCAGCTTCTCGGCGCTGCACCACCCGTTCACCGCACCGAAGTGCACCCCGCAGGAACTCGAAGCCAACCCGGCCGGCGCACTGTCCCGTGCGTACGACATGGTGTTGAACGGCACCGAGCTGGGCGGCGGTTCGATCCGTATCCACCGCAAGGAAATGCAGCAAGCGGTATTCCGCCTGCTGGGCATCAACGAAGCGGAACAGGAAGAGAAGTTCGGCTTCCTGCTCGACGCGCTGAAGTACGGTGCACCGCCGCACGGTGGTCTGGCCTTCGGTCTGGACCGTCTGGTGATGCTGATGACCGGCGCCCAGTCGATCCGTGAAGTGATCGCCTTCCCGAAAACCCAGAGTGCTGCCGACGTGATGACGCAGGCTCCGGGCGTAGTGGATGCCAAGGCACTGCGCGAGCTGCACATTCGCCTGCGCGAAACGCCAAAGGCTGAGTAAGACGGGCCTGAAGGCGCATCTTCGGATGCGCCTTTTTTCTTTCTCAGGTCGAATTTTTCAATTGCCGGCCGCTGCCTTGGCAGGGCGGGCAAGGTTTCAAAGAGCATTCGGAGCAAGTTATGGCAGGTCATTCCAAGTGGGCAAACATCAAGCACCGCAAAGAACGTCAGGATGCCAAGAGGGGCAAGATCTTCACCAAGTGGATCCGTGAACTGACCGTTGCGGCCCGTCAGGGTGGCGGTGATCCGGGTTCCAATCCACGTTTGCGCCTGGCCCTGGACAAGGCGTTGAGCGCCAACATGAGCCGCGACATCATCGACCGCGCCGTCGCGCGCGGTGCCGGCGCCACTGAAGCGGACAACGTTGAAGAACTGACCTATGAAGGCTACGGCCCGGGCGGCGTGGCGGTGATGGTCGAGTGCATGACCGACAACCGCAACCGTACCGCCGCAGCCGTGCGCCACGCGTTCAGCAAGTGCGGCGGCAACCTCGGCACCGACGGTTCGGTGGCGTATCTGTTCGAGCGCAAGGGCCAGATCAGCTTCGCCCCGGGCGTCGATGAAGACGCACTGACCGAAGCGGCGCTTGAAGCCGACGCTGATGACGTGGTCACCCACGAAGATGGTTCGATCGACGTGTTCACCTCGTTCACCAGCTTCTATGCGGTGCGTAACGCGCTGGAAGCGGCCGGGTTCAAGGGTGACGACGCGGAAATCGTCATGCAGCCGACCACCAGTGCCGAGCTGGATCTGGAAGGTGCGGAGAAGGTGCTCAAGCTGATCGATATGCTTGAGGATCTGGATGACGTGCAGAACGTCTACTCCAACGCGGATATCCCGGAAGACGTCGCCGCTCAGCTTGGCTGATAAGCGACTAGTCTTCCCTGTGGGAGCGAGCCTGCTCGCGAAAGCGGTGTGTCATTCAGCACCTGTATGTGCTGACATACCGCCTTCGCGAGCAGGCTCGCTCCCACATTTGCTATTGGCTGTCAGGTAAATCGTTTTTATGAATCTGCAGGCGTTATGACTCTAATTCTTGGTATCGACCCCGGTTCGCGCATTACCGGTTACGGGATCGTTCGCGATACCGGGCGGGGCGGCTGCATTTATGTGGCTTCGGGCTGCATTCGCACCGGCTCCGGCGAGCTTCATGAGCGCCTGCAAATCGTCTATCGCGGCGTGCGCGAAATCATCAAGACCTACGGCCCGGTGACCATGGGCATCGAAAAGGTGTTCATGGCGAAAAACGCCGACTCGGCGCTGAAGCTCGGTCAGGCGCGCGGCGCTGCGATTGTCGCCGGCGCTGAAGAGTGTCTGGAAATCGCCGAGTACACCGCCACACAGGTCAAACAGGCCGTGGTCGGCACGGGCGCGGCCAATAAAGAGCAGGTGCAGATGATGGTCATGCACATGCTCAAATTGACCAGCAAGCCGCAAATCGACGCCTCTGACGCCCTGGCGATTGCCATTTGCCATGCGCACACACGCTCAAGCCTGCTGCCGCATGGTCTGGGTACCGCACGCAGTCGTGGCGGGCGCCTGCGTCTCTGATAGCATCAGCATCAATTTTCCTGAAAGTGGCTTTGCGGTGCCTGTGTTGCCGGCGTGCAAGCCACCTTCAATCGTCGCCAGCCCACGGCTGGCCAGCGCTCAAGGATTCAAAACGTGATTGGACGCTTGCGCGGCACCCTGGCTGAGAAACAGCCGCCGCACCTGATTCTCGATGTGAACGGCCTCGGCTATGAGGTGGAAGTGCCGATGACCACCCTGTATCGGCTGCCGTCGGTCGGTGAACCGCTGACCCTGCACACCCATTTGGTCGTACGCGAAGATGCGCAATTGCTCTATGGTTTTGCCGGCAAGCGTGAGCGAGACTTCTTTCGCGAGCTGATCCGGCTCAACGGGGTCGGACCGAAACTGGCGCTGGCGTTGATGTCGAGCCTGGAAGTCGATGAGCTGGTGCGCTGCGTGCAGTCTCAGGACACTTCGGCGTTGACCAAGGTGCCGGGGGTTGGCAAGAAGACCGCCGAGCGTCTGCTGGTGGAATTGAAGGATCGCTTCAAGGCCTGGGAAACCTCGCCGGCGATGTTCGCGCTGGTGCCCAATCAGCCGGACGGCCCGGCGCCGGTCAACAGCGCCGAGACCGATGCGGTCAGCGCGTTGATCTCCCTGGGCTACAAGCCGCAGGAAGCGAGCAAGGCGATTTCCGCGATCAAAGACAAGAACCTGAGCAGCGAAGACCTGATCCGCCGCGCTCTGAAGGGAATGATTTAAGTGATTGAAGCTGATCGTCTGATCGCCGCCGCGCACAGCCCGCGCGAGCGCGAAGAAGTCCAGGACCGGGCCATCCGCCCGGTCAGCCTGGCCGACTACATTGGCCAGCCGACCGTGCGCGAGCAGATGGAGCTGTTTATCCAGGCTGCGCGTGGCCGCAGTGAATCCCTCGATCACACCCTGATCTTCGGCCCACCGGGGCTGGGCAAGACCACGCTGGCCAACATCATTGCCCAGGAAATGGGTGTGTCGATCAAGAGCACCTCCGGGCCAGTGCTGGAGCGCCCGGGTGATCTGGCCGCGTTGCTGACCAATCTCGAGCCGCACGATGTGTTGTTCATCGACGAAATCCATCGTCTGTCGCCGATCGTTGAAGAAGTGCTGTATCCGGCGATGGAAGATTTCCAGCTCGACATCATGATTGGCGAGGGGCCGGCGGCGCGCTCGATCAAACTCGATCTGCCGCCGTTCACTCTGGTCGGCGCCACCACCCGCGCCGGCATGCTGACCAACCCGTTGCGTGATCGCTTCGGTATCGTCCAGCGCCTGGAGTTCTACAGCACGGCGGATCTGGCAACCATCGTCAGTCGTTCGGCAGCCATTCTCGGTCTGCCGCTGGATCCGGAAGGTTCGTTCGAGATCGCCCGTCGCGCCCGTGGCACGCCGCGAATTGCCAACCGTCTGCTGCGTCGGGTGCGCGACTTCGCCGAAGTCCGCGCCAAGGGCCACATCACCAAAGCGGTGGCGGATCTGGCGCTCAATCTGCTGGATGTCGACGAGCACGGTTTCGATCATCAGGACCGGCGTCTGCTGCTGACCATGATCGAGAAGTTCGACGGCGGCCCGGTCGGTATCGACAGTCTGGCGGCGGCGATCAGTGAAGAGCGCCACACCATTGAAGACGTGCTCGAGCCGTACCTGATCCAGCAGGGCTACATCATGCGCACGCCACGGGGCAGGGTGGTGACGCGGCATGCCTACCTGCACTTTGGTTTGAATGTTCCGTCACGCATGGGCGAGATGCCCGTGGCAGACGAGTTTCTCGACGCCGTCGACGATTGATACACATTTGCTGGTGATTTATTCAGGGTTTGTACTGTCAGACGACGGTACTTTTGCGTTAAAGCGTTGAAACCACGAAAAACAGTTGTCTGGCCGGATTGGCAACCTGAGGAGTAAGCACTAGAGTATGCGCGCGCAAAACGGGCTTGAGCCGTTCGCACATCGTTGTCGCGTTTATTACGAGGACACCGATGCGGGCGGCATCGTGTATTACGTTAATTACCTCAAGTTTATGGAACGGGCTCGAACCGAGCGGCTACGGGAACTGGGCTTTGCCCAATCGCAGCTTGCCGGAGGGGACCTGTTGTTCGTCGTGCATTCCAGCGAAGCGCGCTACCACGCGCCGGCGCGACTGGATGACGAACTGCTGGTAAGCGCTGATGTAATCGAATTGAACCGTGCCAGCCTGCGCTTCAAGCAGCAGGTCAGGCGGGCCACGGATAATGTGCTGCTCTGCGAAGGGCAGTTTTTGGTGGCCTGCGTGCGCACCGACAGTTTGAAACCCCGGGCCCTTCCCGAAGACCTGCGTGCGGCCTTCGCCGACGCGGTCGGCCCGGGTACACACTCAAAGCAGGAGATAAAGCGTGGAAGCTAACGTCGTCGACCATTCCTCCATGTGGAGCCTGGTCAGCAATGCCAGCATCGTGGTGCAGTTGGTAATGTTGACCCTGGTGGCCGCATCGGTGACCTCATGGATCATGATCTTTCAGCGCAGCAATTTGCTGCGTGCCGGTCGACGCGCCCTGGAGAGCTTCGAAGAGCGCTTCTGGTCGGGTATCGACCTGTCGAAACTGTACCGTCAGGCCGGCAGCAACCCTGATCCGGATTCGGGCGTGGAGCAGATCTTCCGTGCCGGCTTCAAGGAGTTCTCCCGTCTGCGTCAGCAGCCAGGGGTCGATCCAGAAGCCGTGATGGAAGGTGTCGCCCGTGCCATGCGCGTGGCCATCTCGCGCGAAGAAGAGAAACTCGAGCAGAGCCTGCCGTTCCTCGCCACCGTCGGTTCGGTCAGCCCGTACATCGGTCTGTTCGGTACCGTGTGGGGGATCATGAACTCCTTCCGCGGTCTGGCCAGCGCTCAGCAAGCGACCCTCGCCACCGTTGCTCCGGGTATCGCCGAAGCCCTGATCGCCACCGCGATCGGCCTGTTCGCTGCGATCCCGGCGGTCATCGCTTACAACCGTTTTGCTGCGCGCAGCGAAACCTTGCTGGGCCGCTACTACACCTTCGCCGATGAATTCCAGGCGATCCTGCACCGCAAAGTGCACACCAGCGAAGAATAAGCAGGTATTTCCCGATGGCTTTAATCGCTCGAGCCCGCAAAAAGCGCAAGCCGGTCGCCGAGATGAACGTGGTGCCCTACATCGACGTGATGTTGGTGCTGCTGGTCATCTTCATGGTGACCGCGCCGATGCTCAATCAGGGCGTGAAAGTTGATCTGCCCAAGGTTTCCAGCGAAGCCTTGCCGCAAGACAACAACACCCAGGTCCTGACCATTTCGATCAAGGCTGACAAGACCTACTACTGGAACCTTGGCAGCGAAGTCGACACCGAGAAGCAACAGGACAGGGCCATGACCCTGCCGCAAATGACCGACGCGGTGACCAAGATCATCCGCGCCGGCACCGAGGGCGGCAAACGCACCCAGGTGTTCATTCGTGGCGACAAGACTGTCGACTACGGCGCCGTCATGGGTGCCATGGGCGGGTTGCAGAAAGCCGGGGTCGGTAACGTTGGTCTGATTACCGAGGCCCCCTGATGCAGCAACAGCGAGAGCCGTCCGCCTCGGAAAGCTACTTCTGGCCTAGTGTTCTGGCAATCGTCCTGCACGTGCTGGTGTTCGGCATGCTGTTCGTCAGTTTTGCCTTCACGCCCGAACTGCCGCCGGCCAAGCCGATCGTCCAGGCGACTCTGTACCAGCTGAAATCGAAAAGTCAGGCGACCACCCAGACCAATCAGAAGATTGCGGGTGAGGCGAAGAAATCCGCCGCGCGCCAGACCGAAGTCGAGCAGATGGAGCAGAAAAAGATCGAACAGGAAGCGGTGAAGGCGGCGGAACAAAAGAAAGAGGAGGCTGCTCAAAAGGCCGAGGAAGCCAAGAAGGCCGACGAGGCGAAAAAAGCGGACGAAGCGAAAAAGGCTGATGAAGCCAAGAAAGCCGACGACGCGAAGAAAGCCGAAGCGAAAAAGGCCGAAGAGAAACAATTGGCTGATATAGCCAAGAAGAAGGCCGAAGACGAAGCGAAGAAGGCTGCTGAGGAAGAGGCGAAGAAAGCCGCTGCCGAAGAAGCCAAGAAAAAGATCGTCGAAGACGCGAAGAAGAAAGCCGCCGAAGACGCCAAGAAGAAAGCTGAAGCTGAAGAGGCGAAAAAGAAAGTCGCCGAAGACGCGAAGAAGAAAGCTGCTGCCGACGCTGCGAAGAAGAAAGCGCAGGAAGCGGCACGCAAATCCGCCGAAGACAAAAAGGCTCAGGCCCTGGCAGATCTGCTTTCCGACACGCCGCAGCGCCAGCAGGCCCTGGCCGATGAGCAAGGTGACGAAGTAGCCGGCAGTTTCGATGATCTGATTCGCGCTCGCGCAGCAGAGGGCTGGGCTCGTCCTCCTTCGGCGCGCAAAGGCATGACGGTCGTGCTGCAAATTGGCATGTTGCCGGACGGTACCGTGACTTCGGTCACCGTATCCAAGTCCAGTGGTGACGGTCCGTTCGATGCTTCGGCAGTCGCAGCAGTGAAGAATATTGGACGTTTGACAGAAATGCAGGGAATGAAGCCGAGCGATTTCGCTCCGTATCGTTCATTCAAGATGACATTCACACCTGAGGATCTAGCCTTGTGAGAAACCTTCTTCGAGGAATGCTGGTCGTGATCTGCTGCATGGCAGGGATCGCGGCGGCAGATGAAAAGAACATTCTGGTCACCAGCGGCAGCGATCGGGCTACTCCGATCGCCGTCGTACCGTTCGGCATGCAGGGCGGCGCCGTGCTGCCAGACGACATGGCTGAAATCATTGGCAACGACTTGCGCAACTCGGGCTACTACTCGCCGATTCCGAAAGCCAACATGATCAGCCAGCCAAGCCAGCCGAGCGAAATCATCTTCCGTGACTGGAAGGCGGTAGGTGCTCAATACATGATGGTCGGCAGCATCGCCCCGGCGGGCGGTCGCCTGCAGGTGCAGTGGGCACTGTTCAACGTCGCTACCGAACAGAAAGTGGCTGACGGCAGTGTTTCCGGCACGACCGACCAGATCCGTGATATGGCGCACTTCATTTCCGATCAGTCGTTCCAGAAACTGACCGGTATCGACGGCGCGTTCTCGACACGTCTGCTGTACGTGACGGCCGAGCGTTTCTCCGAGAAGAACACGCGCTACACCCTGCAGCGTTCCGACTATGACGGCGCCCGCGCAGTGACTCTGCTGCAATCGCGCGAGCCGATTCTGTCGCCACGTTTTGCACCGGACGGCAAGCGTATCGCCTACGTATCGTTCGAGCAGAAGCGTCCGCGCATCTTCATGCAGAACATCGACACCGGTCGCCGTGAGCAGATCACCAACTTCGAAGGCCTCAACGGCGCGCCAGCCTGGTCGCCGGATGGCAATCGCCTGGCGTTCGTGCTGTCCAAAGACGGTAACCCGGACATCTACGTGATGAACCTCGGTTCGCGTCAGATCACCCGTGTGACGTCCGGCCCAGGCATCAACACCGAGCCGTTCTGGGGCAAGGATGGTTCGACCATCTACTTCACCTCGGACCGTGGCGGCAAGCCGCAGATCTACAAAACCAGCGCCAGTGGCGGTGGTGCCGAGCGTGTGACGTTCGTTGGCAACTACAACGCCAACCCGAAACTGTCGGCTGATGAAAAGACTTTGGTGATGATTCATCGTCAGGATGGCTTCACCAATTTCAAGGTGGCAGCTCAGGATCTGCAGCGGGGTAGTGTAAAGATCCTCACTGATAGCACTCTGGACGAGTCACCTACTGTTGCGCCCAACGGCACCATGGTAATCTACGCCACCCGCCAACAGGGCCGGGGAGTCTTGATGCTCGTGTCCATTAATGGGCGCGTGAGGCTCCCGCTTCCTACCGCTCAAGGCGAAGTCAGAGAACCGTCCTGGTCCCCTTACCTGAAGTGAGCGGGCGCTACACGTTTTACTTAACACACTGGGGTTCATTAGGAGTTTCACGATGGAAATGCTGAAGTTTGGTAAATTTGCTGCGCTGGCTCTGGCCATGGCTGTAGCTGTAGGTTGCTCGTCCAAAGGCGGCGACAACGCCGGTGAAGGCGCTGTTGATCCAAACGCTGGTTACGGCGCAAACACTGGTGCCGTTGACGGTTCCCTGAGCGAAGAAGCTGCTCTGCGCGCAATCACCACCTTCTACTTCGAATACGACAGCTCGGACCTGAAGCCAGAAGCCATGCGCGCTCTGGACGTTCACGCCAAAGACCTGAAAGCAAACGGCGCTCGCGTTGTTCTGGAAGGCAACACCGACGAACGTGGTACTCGTGAGTACAACATGGCACTGGGCGAGCGTCGTGCGAAAGCCGTTCAGCGCTACCTGGTACTGCAAGGTGTTTCCCCAGCTCAGCTGGAACTGGTTTCCTACGGCGAAGAGCGTCCAGTTGCTACCGGCAACGACGAGCAGTCCTGGGCCCAGAACCGTCGCGTCGAACTGCGTAAGTAATTCGATATGCGAACGTGCCGTCGTGCTGTAACTGTTCTGGCTCTCAGCCTCGCGCCGCTTGCGGCGTGGGCTGCGGTTCCTGTGGTCGATGACAACTCCGGTTATAACAATAGCGGGAGCAGTTATCCGCCTGCGGGTTACGGTACGAACGGCGCCTATGCCGGGGGAGCGGCTTCGGCCCCTGCCTCGGCACAAGGCATGCTGTTCAACCAATTGCAACAGATGCAGGATCAGATCTCGCGCCAACAGGGCGTGATCGAAGAACTGCAGAATCAGGTTGCGCGCATGAAGCAGGAATCCCTGGAGCGATACCAGGATCTTGATCGGCGCATAGGATCCGGCGTTGCACCAGCCGCGACTCCCGAGAATTCTTCTGCCGGTGGCGATGCAAGTGCTGCTGCCGGTGCTGCCGCAGGCGCGGGTGCTGCTGCGGCAGCCCAGGCCCCTGCCGCGGGTAGCGAACCGGCTGATCCGGCGAAAGAAAAGCTGTATTACGATGCCGCTTTCGACCTGATCAAAGCCAAGGATTTCGACAAGGCCAGCCAGGCCTTTGCCGCTTTCCTGCGCAAATACCCCAACAGCCAATACGCGGGCAATGCCCAGTACTGGTTGGGCGAAGTCAACCTGGCCAAGGGCGATCTGCAAGGTGCAGGTCAGGCTTTCGCCAAGGTTTCGCAGCTGTATCCCAAGCACAACAAGGTGCCGGATTCGCTGTACAAACTGGCTGACGTAGAGCGTCGCCTTGGTCACACCGACAAGGTCAAAGGCATTCTGCAGCAGGTGGTGTCCCAATATCCGGGCACTTCCGCCGCGCAGTTGGCCCAGCGCGATCTGCAGCGCATGTAAGCCTGTTTATCCGTGTTTGAAGAAACCCGCGCTTGTCGCGGGTTTTTTCGTTAGAATTCACGCCCTTTTTCTGAAACACGCTTCTTGTGGTCTACGCGTTGGCGGGATTGCCTGAAGTGCCTGACGGAGGCGGACAGCCTGTTTAGCTGTTACGCCCGTGGCGACTATGCAAGACACATTGAGAATCACCGAAGTTTTCTACTCGTTGCAGGGGGAAACTCGGACTGCCGGGCTGCCCACGGTTTTCGTGCGCCTGACCGGTTGCCCGTTGCGTTGCCAGTACTGCGACAGCGCTTATGCGTTCAGCGGCGGCACCGTCCGCACCCTCGACGACATTCTTGAGCAAGTGGCCGGATATCGTCCGCGCTACGTCTGTGTCACCGGCGGTGAGCCGTTGGCCCAGCCGAACGCCATTCCTTTGCTTGAACGCTTGTGTGATGCCGGTTACGAGGTGTCGCTGGAAACCAGCGGCGCCCTTGACGTATCCGCTGTCGATCCGCGTGTCAGTCGCGTAGTCGATCTGAAAACGCCAGGATCGAAAGAAGCCCATCGCAATCGTTACGAGAACATCGAGCTGCTGACCCGCAACGATCAGGTGAAGTTTGTCATCTGTTCGCGGGAAGACTATGACTGGGCGGTATCGAAACTGATCCAGTACGGGCTTGATCGACGTGCGGGTGAAGTGCTGTTCTCCCCAAGTCATCATGACCTCAATGCCAGGGATCTGGCGGATTGGGTGGTGGCAGACAACCTGCCAGTGCGGCTGCAACTGCAGTTGCATAAATATCTATGGAATGATGAGCCGGGGCGCTGAGATGATTGAACAACTGAACACTACCGAAAAACGTGCCGTTATCCTGCTTTCGGGCGGCCTCGACTCGGCCACCGTCGTGGCGATGGCACGCGCCGAAGGCTACGCCTGCTACACCATGAGCTTCGATTACGGCCAGCGCTCGCATGCCGAATTGCACGCCGCCGCCCGCGTTGCTCGCGATCTGGGTGTGGTCGAGCACAAGGTCATTGGCCTGAACCTCAATGGCATGGGCGGCTCGGCGCTGACCGACACCAGCATCGACATTCCGGAAGAGCTGGGCGAAGGCATTCCGGTGACTTACGTGCCGGCGCGCAACACGGTGTTCCTGTCGTTGGCACTGGGTTGGGCCGAAGTGCTCGGCGCCCGCGATATCTTTATCGGCGTCAACGCGGTGGATTATTCCGGTTACCCGGATTGCCGTCCTGAATTCATCGAGTCGTTTGAGCGCATGGCCAATCTGGCGACCAAGGCTGGCGTGGAAGGCAATGGCTTCCGCATCCAGGCTCCGCTGCAGAACCTGAGCAAGGCGCAGATCGTCCAGGCGGGCGTGAAGCTCGGCGTTGATTACGGGCTGACCGTTTCCTGCTATCAGGCCGACGATGACGGCCGCGCCTGCGGCAAATGCGACAGCTGCCGCCTGCGTGCAGAAGGCTTCGCGGCAGCTGGTGTGGACGATCCAACCCCTTATTTTTGATTTTTTCAAAAAAGGTGTTGAATAGTCCTTAAAAATCAGTATTATACGCGCCACCACACAGCGGGTCGTTAGCTCAGTTGGTAGAGCAGTTGGCTTTTAACCAATTGGTCGTAGGTTCGAATCCCACACGACCCACCATATTTGGCGGTTTAGAAAATCCGGAAGGCCCACGAAAGTGAGGATTTCCGGGTTTTTTTTTGCCTGCAATTCGGGCGTTCGATGTTTCAGTAAGACCCGACCTGACACAGGTCAGAATCATCTTTTGTATCAACGGGATATTCTGTAGCCTTGCGCAGCTTCAACGCTGTCCCGTGCCTGATGATACTCACTCTCCCGGCGGTACCCTCTAGCGGTCCGGAGCCGGGTGTATACTCGACTTTCGCGCGAATGCGCCTGCAGGTCTTGCGAACATGACGCAGATTTCCGAACGCCTTCTGGTTCAAGCCCACCTCGACGCCAAACAGCCGAAACCGCTGACGGCAGAAGAGGAGGCTTATTACCGTTCCGCCATCGCCGCCGAGCTCAAGGCTCAGGACGCGGTGCTGGTTGCCCACTTTTATTGCGATCCGGTGATTCAGGCCCTGGCCGAAGAAACCGGCGGCTGTGTTTCCGACTCCCTTGAAATGGCCCGCTTCGGCAACGCGCACCCGGCCAAGACCGTGGTGGTCGCCGGCGTCAAGTTCATGGGCGAGACGGCAAAGATTCTCAACCCGGAAAAACGCGTGCTGATGCCGACCCTGGAGGCGACCTGCTCGCTGGACCTGGGTTGCCCGGTCGATGAGTTCTCGGCGTTCTGCGACCAGCACCCGGAACGTACCGTGGTGGTGTATGCCAACACTTCCGCCGCCGTGAAGGCTCGGGCTGACTGGGTGGTGACTTCGAGCTGCGCACTGGAGATCGTCGAAAGCCTGATGGACAACGGCGAGACGATTATCTGGGGTCCGGACAAGCACCTGGGCACTTACATTCAGCGCAAGACCGGCGCCGATATGCTGCTTTGGGACGGTGCCTGCATCGTTCACGAAGAGTTCAAGTCCAAGCAGCTCGAAGACATGAAAGCGCTGTATCCGGACGCGGCGATTCTGGTGCATCCGGAATCGCCAACTTCGGTGATCGAACTGGCGGATGCCGTCGGTTCCACCAGTCAGTTGATTGCTGCCGCGCAAAGCCTGCCGAACAAGACCCTGATCGTCGCCACCGACCGTGGCATCTTCTACAAGATGCAGCAGCTGTGCCCGGACAAGGTCTTCATCGAAGCGCCTACCGCCGGTAACGGCGCGGCGTGCCGCAGTTGCGCGCATTGCCCATGGATGGCCATGAACACCCTGGAGCGCACGCTCAAGAGCTTGAAGGAAGGCACCAACGAGATCTTTGTCGATCCGGCGCTGATTCCCCAGGCGATCCGCCCGTTGAAGCGCATGCTCGACTTCACCCAGGCAGCGCGGATGAAGCTGGCCGGTAACGCCTGACTACCCCTTGTAGGAGTGAGCCCTGTGGTGAGGGAATTTATCCCCGTTCGGCTGCGTAGCGGTCGTTAAGCAGCGCACGCGGCGTGTCTGATACACCGTGGTGGTTGATTTTGGGGCGGCTTCGCCACCCAACGGGGATAAATCCCCTCGCCACAGGGTGGACTCCTGAGTATGGAAATTATTTGTTCTTCTTTGGAATTCGCACCACGCGCGTATCCGAATAGATGTCATGCCAGGTGCGCTTGTGCTTGTCGAACAGCGACCAGAAGAACCCCAGCCCGACACACAGCCACGACGCGATCGACACCATAAAGCGCAACAGCGCCTGCCACAGGCTGATGGCCGTGCCGTTGGCGTTCTGCACGCGGATGCCCCACACCTGCATGCCCAGTGTCTGCCCGCCATGGGTCCAGAACTTGGCGAAGAAGCCGAACAATACCAACAGCAGCACCGTGGAATACAGCGGATCACCATCGAGCTGGCCGGCGTCGGTCATCACCCGCAGCCGTTCTTCGCCAATGATCGCGGCCTGGATCAACTTATAGATGAAGCCGGTGACGATCAGCAGGGCGGTGCACAGCAGGAAGTCGTAGAACATTGCCGCCAGACGACGACCGAGAGCAACGGGAGGAAAGTCCCCTTGCGGCGTGAGCAGGTGTTTCGACATGGCAGCCTCGGGACGCGAATGGAAGCGCCATTTTACGGATTGGCGCGCACAAAAAAGCCCCTGATATCAATATCAGGGGCTTTTTCGTATCAGAAGATCAGGCTTCTGCTTGTACTTCGTCAGCCTGCATGCCTTTCTGGCCTTGCACAGCAACGAAAGTCACTTTCTGGCCTTCTTTCAGGCTTTTGAAGCCGTTGCCCTGAATGGCGCGGAAATGTACGAACAGATCCGGACCGCTTTCTGGAGTGATAAAACCAAAACCTTTCTCGTCGTTAAACCACTTGACGGTACCGCTCTGACGTGTGGACATTTCTTATTTCCTTTGACGCATAAATTGATGACAGCCCCTTTCACATGAAAGAGTACTGGAGCTGGTTGCAAGGAGTAAGAAGACGTCGAGCGGGATGTAGCTAACTTGTAGGCTACTGCCCAGGTCACGATTCCAAGCTGACCCATGCAAACACAGTGGACAAACTCTACGCCAACTACGGGAGAAAAAACAAGCCCTGCGAAGGCCCCGGTTTTACTGCTCTTCGTGGCAGTTCGTCAGCACACTAGTTCAGTCTTAGACGATTGTCTGGTTCTATTTTCAGCAAACGTTATAAGCAACGTTCATATTCGAAACGGATGTTAAAAAACGCACTGTTTTATGGCGATTGCGTTACACATTAGTGCACGTATAACGCAATCGCGTTACTTATAGAAACAGTCGATCAACCGCGATAGTAGCGTTGTGCAACAAATGGCATTTTGCTTACAAGCATTTGCACCTTTTTCCCACGGACGATGGCCCACACAGGTGTATCGAGCGCGACGTAAGCGCTGTCAAGGTAACCCATCGCCAATGGCCCGCCCAAGGTCGGACCGAAGCCGCCGCTGCAGACGCTGCCGATGATCTCGCCGGCCTCGTTGACGATTTCTGCGCCTTCACGCACCGGGGTGCGCTCCTGTGGCAGCAGGCCGACGCGTTTGCGTGCGACGCCATTTTGTTGCTGCGCGAAAATTTGCTCGGCGCCCGGGAAACCGCCGGCCCGCGCGCCGTCAGGGCGGCGTGGCTTGGAGATCGCCCAGAGCAGGCTGGCTTCAATTGGTGTGGTCTCGGTGTTCATGTCATGGCCGTACAGGCACAGGCCGGCTTCCAGACGCAGCGAGTCACGGGCGCCGAGGCCGATGGCCTGGACCTCTGGTTCGGCAAGCAGGGCGCGGGCGAGTTTTTCCGCTTCGGCGGCCGGGACGGAGATCTCGAACCCGTCTTCACCGGTGTAGCCCGAACGGCTGACAAAGCAGTCCACGCCGAGCAATGACACACGCTTGAACTGCATGAAAGTCATCTTCGCCACGTCCGGCGCAAGACGCGCCAGCACAGTGACGGCTGCCGGACCTTGCAGGGCGAGCAGGGCGCGCTCTTCGAACAGCGCCGTAATGGTGCACTGATCGCCGATGTGTTTTTGCAGATGCGCGAGATCCTGATCCTTGCACGCGGCGTTGACCACCAGGAACAACTCGTCGTTACCGAGGTTGGCAACCATCAGGTCATCGAGGATGCCGCCGCTTTCGTTGGTGAACATCGCGTAACGCTGCATGCCCACCGGCAGGTCGATGATGTCCACCGGCACCAGGGTTTCCAGGGCTTTGGCCGCATTGGCGCCGGTCAGACGAATCTGGCCCATGTGCGAGACGTCGAACAACCCGGCTTGCTCACGGGTGTGCTGGTGTTCTTTCATCACGCCGAGCGGGTATTGCACGGGCATGTCGTAGCCGGCGAACGGCA
Organism: Pseudomonas sp. Sample_9; assembly: GCF_004307535.1. Lineage (NCBI taxonomy): Bacteria > Pseudomonadati > Pseudomonadota > Gammaproteobacteria > Pseudomonadales > Pseudomonadaceae > Pseudomonas > Pseudomonas sp. Sample_9. The sequence continues at coordinate 5,875 of NZ_RAZO01000400.1, read as the reverse complement.
CCATGCGCGCGCCGAGTTCGAGGTGCAGTGCGTGTAGCGGGGTTTTCGACAGGTGTTCGGTGGTCATGCGTGGCTCCTTTGAATTTGGGTTGCGGGTGAGAGGCAAGATCAAGAGCCCCTCACCCCAGACCTCTCCCGGAGGGAGAGGGAGCTAGTTACGTTTGGCTGAGTTCGTAATCAGCATTCGATAATGTTGACCGCCAGGCCGCCGCGGGCGGTTTCCTTGTATTTGCTTTTCATGTCGGCGCCGGTCTGGCGCATGGTGCGGATGACTTTGTCGAGGGAGACGAAATGCTGACCGTCGCCACGCATGGCCATGCGCACCGCGTTGATGGCTTTCACCGAGCCCATCGCGTTGCGCTCGATGCACGGCACCTGCACCAGGCCGCCGATCGGGTCGCAGGTCAGGCCGAGGTTGTGTTCCATGCCGATTTCCGCGGCGTTTTCGACTTGCTGCACGCTGCCGCCGAGCACTTCGCACAAGGCGCCGGCCGCCATTGAACAGGCCACACCGACTTCACCCTGACAACCGACTTCGGCGCCGGAGATCGAAGCGTTTTCCTTATAAAGAATGCCGATTGCGGCAGCGGTCAGCAGAAAGCGCACGACGCCGTCGTCATTCGCCCCGGGAATAAAGCGCATGTAGTAATGCAGCACCGCCGGAATGATGCCCGCCGCGCCGTTGGTGGGAGCGGTGACCACGCGCCCGCCGTTGGCGTTTTCTTCGTTGACCGCCAGTGCATAAAGATTGACCCAGTCGAGCACCGACAGCGGATCGCGCAGCGCCGATTCCGGGTTCTTGCACAGCTGCCGATGCAGCGCCGCCGCCCGGCGCTTGACCTTCAAACCGCCCGGCAAAATCCCCTCGTTTCGGCAGCCGGCAGCAACGCAGTCCTGCATCACCTGCCATATTTTCAGCAGGCCGGCACGGGTTTCGGCTTCCGGGCGCCAGGCGCTCTCGTTGGTCAGCATCACCTGGCTGATCGACAGCCCATAGGTGGCGCAATGACCGAGCAAATCCTTGGCACTTTTGAACGGGAAGGTCAGCGGCGTGGCGTCTTCGACGATGCGATCGGCGCCGGCAGCATCTTCATCGACAACGAAACCACCGCCGACCGAGTAGTACTCGCGACTGCGGATCTGAATCCCCGCCGCATCGAAGGCGCGAAAGATCATGCCGTTGGGGTGGTAGGCCAACGGTTTGCGGATCATCGCCAGGTGTTCTTTCTCGTTGAACGCGATGCTGTGTTCACCGAGCAGATTCAGTCGGCCATTGCCGCGAATCTCTTGCAGCCTCGCGGCGACGGTTTCGGTGTCGACAGTGTCCGGGTGTTCGCCTTCGAGGCCGAGCAGCACGGCTTTGTCGCTGCCGTGACCTTTACCGGTAGCGCCGAGCGAACCGTACAGCTCGACGCGCACGCTGGCGGTGCTGGTCAGCAGGTTTTCACGGCGCAAGCCCTCGGCGAAGCGCGCAGCCGCGCGCATCGGGCCGACGGTGTGGGAACTGGAGGGACCAATGCCAATCTTGAACAGGTCGAACACGCTTAACGACATGAGTGGTTCTCCGGTTTCTTGTTATAGGGATTGGCGCAGTTTTTGAAATCGGTGCAGATCCCTCGTGGGAGCGAGCCTGCTCGCGAAAGCGTCGGATCAGCCACCATTTACGTTGACTGAAATGGCGCCTTCGCGAGCAGGCTCGCTCCCACAGGGGGATCTAGGGTGTTGCTGAAATCGGGGCCGATATTCAGCCCCTCATTCCATTAAGCGTAGCTTTCGATCGACGGGCAGGCGCACACCAGGTTGCGATCGCCGAAGACGTTGTCGACGCGGCCGACCGGCGGCCAATATTTGCCTTCGATCAGCGACGCGACCGGGTACACCGCTTGCTCGCGGCTGTACGGGTGGTTCCATTCGCCAACCAGTTCCGCTGCGGTGTGCGGGGCGTTTTTCAGCGGGTTGTCTTCCTTGTCCAGGGTGCCGTTTTCCACTGCGCGGATTTCTTCGCGGATGCGGATCATCGCGTCGCAGAAGCGATCGAGTTCTTCCTTGGACTCGCTTTCGGTCGGCTCGATCATCAGCGTGCCAGCGACCGGGAACGACATGGTCGGCGCGTGGAAACCAAAATCGATCAGGCGTTTGGCGACGTCATCGACGCTGATGCCGCTGCTGTCTTTCAACGGACGCAGATCGAGGATGCACTCGTGCGCAACCAGACCATTGCTGCCCGAATACAGCACGGGGTAGTGCTCCTCAAGGCGACGGGCAATGTAGTTGGCGTTAAGGATCGCCAGTTGCGAAGCGCGCTTCAGACCAGCGCCGCCCATCATGCGGATGTACATCCAGGTGATCGGCAGAATGCTCGCGCTGCCGAACGGTGCCGCACAGACCGCGCCTTCCTTGCGTTCCATCTGGCCGTGGCCGGGCAGGAACGGGGTCAGGTGCGATTTGACGCCGATCGGGCCGACGCCCGGGCCGCCACCGCCGTGGGGGATGCAGAAGGTTTTGTGCAGGTTCAGGTGCGAAACGTCGCCGCCGAACTTGCCCGGTGCGCAGAGGCCGACCATGGCGTTCATGTTGGCGCCGTCGATATACACCTGGCCGCCGTTGTCGTGAATGATCGCGCAGATCTCGCGGATGCCTTCTTCGAACACGCCGTGGGTCGACGGGTAGGTGATCATCAGCGCGGCGAGGTGTTCGCGGTGCTCGATGGCCTTGGCGCGCAGGTCTTCAATGTCGACGTTGCCACGGGCATCGCATGCGGTGACGACTACGCGCATACCGGCCATTTGTGCGGTGGCCGGGTTGGTGCCGTGGGCCGACGACGGAATCAGGCAGATGTCGCGGCGCTCATCGCCACGGCTCTGGTGGTAGGCGCGGATCGCCAGGAGACCTGCGTATTCACCTTGTGAGCCGGCGTTCGGTTGCAGCGAGATCGAGTCGTAACCGGTGGCGGCGCAGAGCATCGCTTCCAGCTCATCGGTCAGTTGCTGGTAACCGGCGCTTTGTGCGGCCGGGGCGAACGGGTGCAAGGCACCGAATTCGGCCCAGGTCACCGGAATCATTTCGCTGGCGGCGTTGAGTTTCATGGTGCACGAGCCCAGCGGGATCATCGTGCGATCCAGCGCCAGGTCCTTGTCCGCCAGTTTGCGCAGGTAGCGCATCAGCTCGGTTTCCGAGTGATAACGGTTGAACACCGGGTGGCTGAGGATCGGCGACTGGCGCACCAGCGCAGCAGGAATGGTGCTCTGCACCGAGGCGGCCAGCGCAGCGAAGTCCGGCACGGTCTTGCCGTCGGCGAACAGGCCCCACAGGGTTTCGATATCAGCCTGAGTGGTGGTTTCGTCGACCGACAGGCCCAGACGCTGAGCGTCGATCACGCGCAGGTTGATCTGCGCAGCGTGCGCCTTGTCGTGCAGCGCGGCGGTTTGTTCGCCGGTGGCGACGGTCAGGGTGTCGAAGAAGTTTGCCTGCTCGACTTGAGCGCCCAGCGCGGTCAGGCCCTTGGCCAGAATCGCGGTCAGGTGATGCACGCGGTTGGCGATCTGGGTCAGGCCTTTCGGGCCGTGGTAGACGGCGTACATGCTGGCGATGTTGGCCAGCAGCACTTGCGCAGTGCAGATGTTCGACGTGGCCTTCTCGCGGCGGATGTGTTGCTCGCGGGTCTGCATCGCCAGACGCAGGGCCGGCTTGCCGAAACGGTCAACCGAGACACCCACCAGACGGCCCGGCATGTCGCGCTTGAACGCATCTTTGGTGGAGAAGTAAGCGGCGTGCGGGCCACCGAAGCCCAGCGGCACGCCGAAGCGTTGCGCCGAACCGATGGCGACGTCGGCGCCGAATTCGCCCGGTGCGGTGAGCAGCGTCAGAGCCAGAAGATCAGCGGCCACGGCCACCAGAGCGTTGGCGGCGTGGAAGCGCTCGGTCAGCTCGCGGTAGTCGAACACATCACCGTTGCTCGCCGGGTATTGCAGCAGCGCGCCGAAGAACGGCGTGACGTCAGTCAGTTCGCGCTCATCGCCCACGACCACCTCAATACCCAGCGGTTCGGCACGGGTGCGCAGCACGTCGAGGGTCTGCGGATGGCTGTGGATCGAGGCGAAGAACTGGTGGCTGCCCTTGTTCTTGCTCAGGCGTTTGCAGAAGGTCATGGCTTCGGCAGCGGCGGTGGCTTCGTCGAGCAGGGAGGCGTTGGCGATCGGCAGGCCGGTAAGGTCGCTGATCATGGTCTGGAAGTTCAGCAGCGCTTCGAGACGGCCCTGGGAAATTTCTGGCTGGTACGGGGTGTAAGCGGTGTACCAGGCCGGGTTTTCCAGCAGGTTGCGCAGGATCGGCGACGGCGTGTGGCAGTTGTAGTAGCCCTGGCCGATGTAGGTTTTGAACAGTTGGTTTTTGCCAGCGATGGATTTGATCATCGCCAGGGCGTCGGCCTCGCTGAGGCCGTCGTCCATGCCGAGCACGCTGGTGCCCTTGATGCTTTCCGGGATGACGCTGGCGCTCAGGGCTTCGAGCGAGTCGAAGCCGAGGCTGTTGAGCATGGCTTGCTCGTCACCGGCGCGCGGGCCGATGTGACGGGCGATGAATTCGTTGGCGGTGCCGAGATTGATAGCGGTCATGGGGTAATTCCTCAGGCTTCGGCTTGGGCTTTGATCAGACGGTCGTAAGCGTCCTGATCGAGCAGTTTGCCGACAGCGGCGGCGTCGCTTGGCTGAAAGCGGAAGAACCAGCCTTCGCCCAGGGGATCTTCGTTGACCAGCTCAGGAGCGTCTTGCAGCGCCGGGTTGACTTCCAGCACGTCGCCATCGAGCGGCATGTACACGCCGCTGGCGGCTTTCACCGATTCCACGGTGGCGGCTTCAGCGCCTTTTTCGTAAGCCTGCAGCTCAGGCAGTTGCACGAACACCACGTCGCCCAAGGCGTTCTGCGCGAATGCGGTGATGCCGACAGTGACACTGCCGTCGGCTTCGGTGCGCAGCCATTCGTGATCTTCAGTAAAACGCAACTCGCTCATGGAAACTCCTCAGGGGCCAGACTCGTCTGGTGGACGCGGTGGAAAGCTTGGGGCGGGGAAGCCCTTAATAGATGAGGAGGCAGGTAGCAAGAATGCGGCCAAGGTTGATTTATCTAAATAAATCAATGGGTTGGCGTTTTTAGGTGATTGTCGGCAGGTCGCGCCTGTAGCGAAATCGCTACAGCGTGGGGCGAGGAGAAAAGCTGAACGGGATCAAAGCGTTGCGCAGCGCTGTTCACAGGCGGGTGTATCGATATCGTTCCGCTGTAGCGCTTTCGGTACAGGTGGAGGTCTTTTTGGACGGATTTCGAATCCGCCATAAATCCTGTGGGAGCGAGCCTGCTCGCGAATACGGTGTGTCAGGCGCCAGCTATTTTGCTGATAGACCGCTTTCGCGAGCAGGCTCGCTCCCACATGGGGAATTTCCTGCAATAGGGATGCGCGGTAGTCACGGTTTATTGGGAATGCCGTATTTGCGCAGGCGATGGGCAATTGCGGTATGGGAGGTCTGCAAGCGGCTCGCCAGTTGCCGGGTCGAGGGATAGCTGACGTAGAGCTTCTCGAGCAGCTCTCTTTCGAACGATTCGACCGCTTGCTCGAGGCTGTCGACGTCGGTATCGGCCTGGCGCGCCACTGAAGTGCCGGCGATGTCGAGGTCGCCGATATCGACCAGACTGCTCTCGCAAATCGCCGCTGCGCGGAAAATCACGTTCTGCAATTGCCGTACGTTGCCCGGCCAGCGATTGCCGAGCAGGGCGGGGTAAGTCCCCGGCGCCAGGCGGCAAACCGGGCGCTGGATTTGCGCGCAGGCCTGCTGCATGAAGTAGCGCGCCAGCAGCAGGATGTCCTGACCGCGTTCACGCAGCG
>NZ_RAZO01000058.1:0-1988 GCF_004307535.1 Pseudomonas sp. Sample_9 | reverse complement strand
GGGTCTTGTTAGAGGGCGCGCACTGTGCCGCAGAGTGGCGGCGGTGTCAAAGCCCTGTGGCGAGGGGATTTATCCCCGTTGGGTGGCGACGCCGCCCCCGGCAAACTTCGAAACAACCCTATACGCAGGTGTCACGACTGCTTCGCAGCCGAACGGGGATAAATCCCCTCGCCACAGAATCACAGGACCACAGGCCCCGCATGCGGCAATCGGTCATATTGCGCTCACGGCATAAAGAAAGCCGAAACGCGGCCGCTACAGTGCAAAGTCTCAGATATTTATCGGATAAGGATGTTTTCCATGTCGCTCAGACAACTTTCCATCCAATGGAAAATCACCCTGCTCGCCGGCCTCTGCCTGGCCGGTATCGTGACCCTGTTGGTCGGTCTTTCGCTGTATCGCATGGAACACAGCTCGGCGCTGGTCAAGGCCTCGAGCATGGAGATGCTCACCGAATCGGCGCAGGCGCGGATCGAGTCGCAAGGTGAAGTGCAGGCCGCCGGCATTCGTCAGCAATTCATGGACGCCTATCAGTACGGCCACGGTTTCTCGCGGCAGGTACTGTTTTTGCGTGAGCAGGCCGAGAAGCGTTTTCTCGATGCCTTCGATCTGCGCGAGGACATGACCCGTCAGGTCAAATCCGCGCTGCAAGCCAACCCGGACCTGCTCGGCCTGTCGCTGGTGTTCGAAGCCAATGCACTGGACGGCAAGGACGAACTGTTCGCCGATCAGGCTGAACTGGGCAGCAACGACAAGGGCCGTTTTGCCTTGTACTGGTCGCAGCCGACCCCGGGCAAAGTCACCTCGATGGCGCTACCGGAAAGCGACATGAGCGACACCAGCACCGGCCCCAGCGGTCAGGCCGCCAACGCTTGGTTCACCTGCCCGCGCACCACGCTCAAACCGTGTGTGATCGAGCCGTACTTCTATGTCATCGACGGCCACAAAGTGCTGATGACCAGCATCGTCTTCCCGCTGCAGGTCAACGGCAAAGTCATCGCCTCGCTGTCGGTCGACATCAACCTCAACAGCCTGCAAGCGATCAGCCAGAACGCCAGCCGCAAGCTGTATGACGGTCAGACCGCCGTGAGTATCGTCAGCCCCGCCGGCCTGCTCGCCGGTTACAGCCCGGATGCCGGCAAACTCAGCCAGCGCCTGGATGCGGTGGATCAGGCCAGCGGCAGCGAGTTGCTGCGCCTGCTCGCCGCGAGCACTGGCGTGAGCAGCCTGCACAGCAACGGCCAGTTGAAAGTGCTGTCGCCGTTCCAGCCGATTCCCGACGGACCGGCATGGGGCGTGTTGCTCGATGTGCCGGAGAAAGTCCTGGTCAGCCGCGCCGAAGCGCTCAAACAGCAACTGGATGCGAGCAATACCTCGGGCACGCTGATCGAACTGAGCCTCGGCCTGCTCGCCGCGCTGATCGGTCTGCTGCTGGTGTGGCTGATGGCGCGCAGCGTGACCAGGCCGATCCTTGGTGTGGCGCACATGCTTGAAGACATCGCCAGCGGCGAAGGCGACCTGACCCGGCGTCTGGCCTATGACAAGCAGGACGAACTGGGCCAATTGGCCGGTTGGTTCAACAAGTTCCTCGACAAGTTGCAGCCGATCATTGCCGAGGTAAAACGCTCGGTGCAGGACGCGCGCAACACTGCCGACCAGTCCTCGGCCATCGCCACTCAGACCAGCGCCGGCATGGAGCAGCAATATCGCCAGGTCGATCAGGTCGCCACCGCGTCCCACGAAATGAGCGCCACTGCCCAGGACGTTGCACGCAGCGCCGCGCAGGCCGCCGAAGCGGCCAAGGACGCCGACCGCGCCACGCGTCAGGGCCTGACCGTGATCGACCGCACCACCGCAAGCATCGACACCCTCGCCGCCGACATGAGCGCAGCGATGGTTCAGGTCGAAGGGCTGGCTGCGAACAGCGAGAAGATCGGCACGGTGCTGGAAACCATCCGCGCCATCGCCGAGCAGACCAACCTCCTGGC
>NZ_RAZO01000011.1:25952-27796 GCF_004307535.1 Pseudomonas sp. Sample_9 | reverse complement strand
CCGGCGCGGGCGGCTTCGATGGCGGCGTTGAGTGCGAGCAGGTTGGTCTGCTCGGCGACGCCGCGAATGGTGTCCACGACCAGTTGAATCTGCTGGCCTTGCTCGCTGACCCGGCCGAGTGCGGCGGCAGTGTCGTTCAGGCGCTGATTGAGCTGCTGAATGCTGGCCGTGGTGCGTTGGCTGTCGCGGCTGCTGTCGGCGGCGATGCGCCGAGTGTGCTGGGCGCTGCCGGAGGCCTGTTCGCAACTCTGCGCGACGCCTTGCGAGGTCGCGGCCAATTGCGTGGCGGCAGCTGCGATCTGGCTGATCTGCAACTGCTGCGCCTCAACTTCACCGAGGGCGCCGCTGGAGTGTTGGTTGAGGCTGCGTACCGCGTTGCTCAACTGCGAGGTCTCGTGGTCGACGCCGAGCATGCTGCTGCGCAGTTGCACCACGGCGACGTTGAGCGCGGTGCTGATCGCTGCCAGCTCATCGCGCCCCACCACCGGCACTTGCAGGCTCAGGTTGCCGTCGCGCAAGGCTTCGGCGAGCAAGGTGATGCCGCTGGCACTGCGGCGGATCGAGGCTTGCAGGCAGACGAACAGGTACAACGCGGCCAGTAGCAGGCAACCGAAGATTGCGGCGACAACAACGAACTGGCGGATCGCCGAGCTGTAATACGCATCGAGCCGCTGATCCAGCGCGACCAGGGATTGCTGGCGCAGGGAAGCGAGGTCGGTGAGCAGCGCGTCGAGGCTGCGTTCGAAGTCCTCTGGCTTGAGGTTGATGCTGCCGCCAAACACACCGTCGTCGAGAACTTTCAGGCCGCTGTCGAGGTGTTTCAGGCTGTCGTGATACTGGCCAGCCCAGGCTTGCAGCTCGGCTGGCAGACGCGCCTCCAGCAGGCCGGCGGTTTTCACCAGTTGCTCGCGGGCGTCCCCGATGCGACTGCGCAGGTCGCGCAACTGCAGGCGGCTCTGCAGGGTGAACTGCCCGGAGACGACCGAAGCCTGGCCGACTGCGGCGAGACGCCCGACCCGCTCGATCAGGTCCGGTGCGTGTTGCGTGGAAATCTGCGTCAGCAGGTAGGTTTCCAGCCACGGTGCGAGAGTCAGGCGATTGTCCATGACGATCTGCTCGCGCAACGCTTGCAGCGCGCCCAGGGCATTGGTGAAGCGGTCATAACCGTCCGGCCACCAGCCGACACTGCTAAGGCTTTTCGAATCAAGGCCATTGAGTGCGGTTTGCAGCGCCTGAAAGCGCTCGAGGATTGCGCCGTCGGCGCCTTGCTGGTTCAGGGCATTGCCCAGCTCGGTGGTGGCTTGCAGCACCGCCGGTTGCACGCCGTCGAAGGCAGCCATGGCGGCGAGGGTGGCCGGTGTCGGCTGACGATTGGTCTCGGTGGCGCGCCAGCGGGCGGCGCGGTCGCGTTGCGCGGCGAGCAGGTTGTCCAGCGCATCCAGCGCGAGCAATTGACGCACACCGGCACGTTCGCCGGCGATCAGATTGAGCTTCTCGCGATAGTCATGGCCGATCATCAACAGGCTGCCGGCCAGCGGCAGAATGAACAGCAGAAACAACAATTGGAATTTACCTGCGAAGCCAAACCGCCCCAGCAATTTGATCCCCGGTGAAAGGAAAGCCTGCATGCCTCATGACTCCTCTGGACACCACGCACCATTGGCGTGCATCGCGAGCTGTTGGCTCACGACCCGTGCCCTCTAAAAGGCCTCGAAAGTTCACCCATGCCCGCTCTGTAGGCCGGCTCTGTAGCGAAACTTCCCATTGTCGAGCGCCTTTGTAAGGCGATCGTGTTCAAGGGCAGAAGCAAGGCAAGATTCAGACCATGGCGTTGCGCTATCACC
>NZ_RAZO01000011.1:25276-25865 GCF_004307535.1 Pseudomonas sp. Sample_9 | reverse complement strand
GGGCACCCATCTGCTGTCCGGAATTTTCCATGGCTATCAGCAACGTTCAGACCGCCGCTGCCTCGGCGACCGCTGCTCCGCAAAGCAGCCCCTTGGTGATGCGCATCATCGGCGCGGTGGCGCTGGCGCATCTGATCAACGACCTGATCCAGTCGGTTCTGCCGTCGATCTACCCGATGCTCAAAGCCAACTATGGCCTGACCTTCACCCAGGTCGGCCTGATCACCTTGACCTTCCAGTTGACCGCGTCGCTGTTGCAGCCGTGGGTCGGTTATCACACTGATCGCCACCCCAAACCGTGGCTGTTGCCGGCGGGCACGGTGTGTACGTTGATCGGTATTCTGATGATGTCGGTGGTCGGCAGCTTCCCACTGATTTTGCTGGCGGCGGCGCTGATTGGTATCGGCTCGTCGACCTTTCACCCGGAAGCCTCGCGTGTGGCGCGACTGGCCTCGGGCGGCCGGTTTGGTCTGGCGCAATCGACCTTTCAGGTTGGCGGCAATGCCGGCTCCGCGTTTGGCCCGTTGCTGGCGGCGGCGATCATCATTCCCTTCGGCCAGGGCAATGTGGCGTGGTTCGGTCTGTTCGC
>NZ_RAZO01000011.1:10250-25176 GCF_004307535.1 Pseudomonas sp. Sample_9 | reverse complement strand
TGGGCGCAGTGGCGGCGGGGACGTTCTTCGGCGGGCCGATCGGGGACAAGATCGGGCGTAAGGCAGTGATCTGGTTTTCCATCCTCGGCGTCGCGCCGTTCACCCTGATCCTGCCGCATGTCGATCTGTTCTGGACCAGCATTCTCAGCGTGGTGATCGGCTTCATTCTGGCGTCGGCATTCTCGGCGATCGTGGTGTACGCGCAGGAACTGGTGCCAGGCAATGTCGGGATGATTGCCGGGATTTTCTTCGGGCTCATGTTTGGTTTCGGCGGGATTGGCGCAGCGCTGCTCGGGCATCTGGCGGATGTGCACGGGATTGAGTACGTGTATTTCCTGTGCTCGTTCTTGCCGTTGTTTGGTGTGTTGGCGATCTTTTTACCGCGTACCAGAAAGGCCTGAACAGACGAATCGAACTGTGGGAGCGAGCCTGCTCGCGAATGGATGGGTCAGTTGACGAATGCTTAGCTTACACGCCACATTCGCGAGCAGGCTCGCTCCCACAGGGAAATGTACGCAGTCACTGAATTTCAGGCACAAAAAAGCCGCGTATCAAACGCGGCTTTTTCGTGTGCGGCTGTTGCTCAGACGTTGAAGCGGAAGTGCATTACGTCGCCGTCCTTGACGATGTAATCCTTGCCTTCCAGGCGCCACTTGCCGGCTTCTTTGGCGCCGGCTTCGCCTTTGTACTGGATGAAGTCGTTGTAGGCGATGACTTCGGCACGGATGAAGCCTTTTTCGAAGTCGGTGTGGATCACGCCAGCGGCCTGTGGTGCGGTGGCACCGACCTTGACGGTCCAGGCGCGGACTTCTTCGACACCGGCGGTGAAGTAGGTCTGCAGGTGGAGCATTTCGTAGCCGGCGCGGATCACGCGGTTCAGGCCAGGCTCTTCCAGACCCAGGGCCTCGAGGAACATGTCTTTTTCTTCGCCGTCATCGAGCTCGGCGATTTCCGCTTCGATCTTGTTGCACACCGGAACGACCATGGCGCCTTCTTCTTCGGCAATGGCCTTGACCACGTCCAGGTGCGGGTTGTTCTCGAAGCCGTCTTCAGCCACGTTGGCGATGTACATGACCGGTTTGGTGGTCAGCAGGTGGAAGCCCTTGATCACGGCTTTCTCATCCGCGCTCATGTTCTTCATCAGGCTGCGCGCCGGTTTGGCTTCGGTGAAGTGCGCGATCAGTTGCTCGAGCAGAGCCTTCTGAACCACGGCGTCCTTGTCACCGCCCTTGGCGTTGCGCGCGACTTTCTGCAGTTGCTTCTCGCAGCTGTCGAGGTCGGCGAAGATCAGTTCAAGGTCGATGATTTCGATGTCGCGTTTCGGGTCGACGCTGTTGGACACGTGAATCACGTTGTCGTCTTCGAAGCAGCGCACCACGTGAGCGATAGCGTCGGTTTCGCGGATGTTGGCCAGGAACTTGTTGCCCAGGCCTTCACCTTTCGAGGCGCCAGCGACGAGGCCGGCGATGTCGACGAACTCCATGGTGGTCGGCAGGATGCGCTTCGGATTGACGATGGCCGCCAGAGCTTCCAGACGCGGATCCGGCATCGGCACGATGCCGCTATTCGGCTCGATGGTGCAGAAGGGGAAGTTCTCGGCCGCGATACCGGATTTGGTCAGGGCGTTGAACAGGGTGGACTTGCCGACGTTAGGCAGGCCGACGATGCCGCAATTGAATCCCATGGTGTTTCCCCTCGGGTAAAAGTCAGGCCTTCTGGCTGTGCAGGTTTTTCATCGCGCGGTTCCATTCCCCGGCGAGGATATCCGGCAGCACGCCGAGGGCAAAGTCGATGCTGGCATCGAGTTTTTCCTGTTCGGCGCGTGGCGCACGACCCAGGACGAAATTTGAAACCATACTGGCAACGCCCGGGTGGCCGATGCCAAGCCGCAGGCGGTAGAACGTATTCTGATTGCCCAGTTGCGCAATGATGTCGCGCAACCCGTTGTGACCGCCATGGCCGCCGCCCTGCTTGAGCTTGGCAACGCCCGGAGGCAAGTCGAGTTCGTCATGCGCCACGAGGATTTCTTCAGGCTTGATGCGGAAGAAACCGGCGAGTGCCGCCACGGCCTGGCCGCTGCGGTTCATGTAGGTGGTGGGAATCAGCAGACGAACATCCTGACCCTGATGCGAGTAGCGCCCGGTCAGGCCGAAATATTTGCGATCGGCCACAAGATTCACATTCTGTGCGTGGGCGATGCGCTCAACAAAAAGGGCCCCTGCGTTATGCCGGGTCTGTTCGTATTCAGCGCCTGGATTTCCCAGGCCAACGATCAGTTTGATGGCAGTCACGATAGGGGCCCTTCCTTGGAGTGGTGGATAACATCGCCGCGATCGGGGAAAGCGGCGAAAGTGGACGAAAAATGCTCATTTACCATGGATGTAAACTCCGCGTTCTCGCCCGCTTTCTCGCTACGTTCCAGTCCGCGATGTTACTTGCTCACTCCGGCATGACAGAGTGAATTACTCTGCTGCGCCTTCTTCGGTAGGTTCTGCAGCTACACGTGGAGCGTGGACGTTGGCAACAGCCTTGTCATCGCCGTGTGCCAGAGCAACGAACTCAACACCTTTAGGAGCTTTGAGGTCCGACAGGTGGATGATGGTGCCGATTTCTGCTTTCGACAGGTCGACTTCGATGAACTCAGGCAGATCTTTTGGCAGGCAGGTCACTTCGATTTCAGCAACAACGTGCGAAACTTCGCCGCCTTTCTTCACTGGAGCTTCTTCGCCAACAAAGTGTACAGGCACGATGGCGGTCAGTTTCTGGCCGGCAACAACGCGTACGAAGTCAGCGTGCATCACGTGGCCTTTGGCCGGGTGACGCTGCAGAGCCTTGATGATGACGTTCTGCTTGGTGCCACCAACGTTCAGCTCGATGATGTGGCTGTAAGCCGCTTCGTTTTCGAGCAGTTTGGCAACTTCTTTGGCCAGCATGCTGATGGATTCAGGGGCTTTGTCGCCACCGTAAACTACAGCTGGAACCAGGCTTGCGAGACGACGCAGGCGGCGGCTCGCACCTTTCCCCAGGTCGGAACGCACTTCAGCATTCAGAGTAAAATCGTTCATTTTGTATCTCCAAAATAGCCATGACCGAGTGGCGTTTGCGACCAGCGCCGAACACGGTATGGGCAAAAAAGCCCCGCCCCGACAGGAATGCCGGGGCGGGGCGCTTTTCGTCAACGAGACATTTCGCGAAGGGCAGGGCCCTTAACGGAACATCGCGCTGATCGATTCTTCATTGCTGATGCGGCGAACCGCTTCGGCAACAACCGGTGCGATATCCAGTTGGCGGATACGTGCACAGGCTTGTGCTGCAGCGGACAGCGGGATGGTGTTGGTCACCACCAGCTCGTCCAGCACGGAATTTTCGATATTCTCGATGGCCCGGCCCGACAGCACAGGATGTGTGCAATAGGCAAAGACCTTGGCTGCGCCATGCTCTTTCAGGGCCTTGGCCGCGTGGCACAGGGTGCCGGCGGTATCGACCATGTCATCGACGAGAATACAGGTACGCCCTTCGACATCACCGATGATATGCATCACTTCAGAGTGATTGGCTTTCTCACGGCGTTTGTCGATGATCCCGAGATCGACGCCCAGCGACTTGGCAACAGCCCGTGCACGCACGACGCCACCAATGTCCGGGGACACGATCATCAGGTTTTCGAAGCGCTGATCTTCGATGTCATCCACCAGAACCGGGGAGCCGTAGATGTTATCTACCGGAATATCGAAGAAACCCTGAATCTGGTCAGCATGCAGATCAACCGTGAGAACACGGTCGATGCCGACTACGGTAAGCATGTCAGCAACGACTTTCGCGCTGATAGCCACACGTGCGGAACGCGGACGGCGATCCTGACGGGCATAACCAAAATAAGGAATAACAGCAGTGATACGAGTAGCCGAGGAGCGGCGGAAGGCGTCAGCCATCACTACCAGTTCCATCAGGTTATCGTTGGTCGGAGCGCAGGTCGGCTGAATAATGAAGACGTCTTTACCGCGAACGTTTTCATTGATCTCGGCTGTGATTTCGCCGTCGGAAAACTTGCCGACAGAGATGTCACCGAGAGGGATATGCAGCTGACGTACGACACGCCGAGCCAGATCGGGGTTGGCATTCCCCGTAAAGACCATCATCTTGGACACGCGCAGTACCTAGAGGCTGAGGGTAACCTGGATGAGTAGAGAAAATGGCAGGGGCGGCTGGATTCGAACCAACGCATGGCAGGATCAAAACCTGCTGCCTTACCGCTTGGCGACGCCCCTGTATCTGTTGCTTTCAAGTGCCGGGCACTTGATTCCTTTAGAGCAGACTTTGCAGCTTGCGATGCAACATCGAAACGTTGCTTCCTTTCGCTACAAACCCTGTAAGGGTCTCTGTCAGAAGGGCCGAGACTTTATCAGCTTCAGCTTTGCTTGGGAAGCCCCCAAACACACAACTTCCAGTTCCGGTGAGCTTTGCTTCGGTAAATTTACCTAACAAATCCAATGCGTTACGTACCTCTGGATAACGCCTTGCTACCACCGGCAAGCAGTCATTTCGACTGTTTCCCTCGGGAACGGGGCGCACTTTAATGGGCGGTGTGTTACGTGTCAACAAAGGATCGGAAAAAATTTCTGCCGTACTAACAGCGACTTGCGGCACGAGCACCAGATACCACGGTTCTTCGGGGTCGACCGGGGTCAGTTTCTCGCCAACACCCTCGGCAAATGCCGCATGGCCACGGACGAACACCGGTACGTCGGCACCGAGTGACAGGCCCAGTGCGGCGAGACGATCTTCATCCCAGCCCAGTTGCCACAAATGATTGAGGCCGAGCAAAGTCGTCGCCGCATTCGAACTGCCGCCACCAATGCCGCCGCCCATGGGCAGGATTTTGTCGATCCAGATGTCGATGCCGAGCGCGCAGCCGGATTGTTGCTGCAACATTTTCGCCGCGCGCACGATCAGGTTGCTGTCGTGGGGCACGCCGTTGAACTCGGTGTGCAGTTGAATCACGCCGTCATCGCGCACGGCGAAAGTGATTTCATCGCCGTAATCGAGGAATTGAAACAGCGTCTGCAATTCGTGATAACCGTCTTCACGGCGACCGAGAATGTGCAGCATCAAATTGAGTTTGGCCGGCGATGGCAGGGTCAGGCGTGCAGCGGTCATGCTTTATTGCCCCAACTTGCGCGGTTGCCAGGTTTTGATCACCAGCGTCACGTCAAGGTCGGTGCCGTGCAGTTTGATGCGCTCGGGCAGCCAGTAACCATTCTGTTCGGTGTAGGCGGTGTATTCGACTTTCCAGCCGTCCTGCTCAAGGCTGGCCAGGCGGCTGTCGGCGTCCAGGTTCAAGCGACTCTTGCTTTCCGGAGCGGGCAGGCCGCGAACCCACCAGGCCAGATTCGACACCGGCAATTTCCAGCCCAGTTGCTCTTCGAGCAAGGCTTCAGGAGATTGCGATTCGTAGCGGCCCTGGTTGGCGACTTCCAGCGACACCTTGCCCGGACGCCCGGTCAAGCGTGCCGCGCCGCGACCCAGCGGGCCGGAAAGGCGAATGTCGTAGTAATCCTGACGCTGCAGCCAGAACAGCGTGCCGCTGCCGGAATCCTTCGGCGCGCGGATGCCGATCTTGCCGTCGATCTGCCAGCCATCAAGGCCGGTCAGTCGCTGTTTGTTTGCCGCCCACTGGGCCGGGCTGCCGTGACCCTCGACCGATTCGCGAGTGCCGAAACCCGAACAGCCGGCGAGCAGGGCGATGAAGCTGAAAACAATAACGTGGCGCAAAAGCATGGTTTAAAGATTCTCGGATCCGGTCAGGCGCTTGATGGTGCTGCGCAGAATGGTGCTGTCGGGCTGATCCTTGAGGAACTTGCCCCACACTTGTTTGGCTTCGCGTTGATTGCCCTTGGCCCAGAGGACTTCGCCAAGGTGCGCGGCGACTTCGTGGTCAGGGAAACGTTCGAGCGCCTGGCGCAGGTATTTCTCCGCGTCGTCCAGATTGCCCAGGCGATAATTGACCCAGCCGAGGCTGTCGAGTACCGCCGGGTCTTCCGGATTGATCTGGTGCGCCTGCTCGATCAGCGTTTTCGCTTCAGCGTAGCGGGTGGTGCGATCGGACAAGGTGTAGCCCAGCGCATTGAGCGCCATGGCGTTGTCCGGGTCGCGCTTGATGATCAGGCGCAGGTCTTTTTCCATTTGCGCCAGGTCATTGCGTTTTTCCGCGAGCATGGCGCGGGTGTAAAGCAGATTAAGATCGTCCGGATACTTCTGCAGCGCTTGTTGCAGAACCTTCCAGGCCTTGTCGTCCTGTTTGTTGGCCGACAGGCTTTCCGATTCGATCAGATACAGCTGAATCGCGTAATCCGGTTGCTCGTCACGCTCGGCGGCCAGTTTGCTCTGCGCTTCGGCGGTCTTGCCGTTGCTCATCAGGATATCGGCCTGACGCAGCTGTGCCGGCAGATAGTCATTGCCCGGGCCGACCTGGGCGTATTCGATGAGCGCGCCTTGCGGGTCATTGCGCTCTTCGGCAATCCGGCCAAGGTTCAGATGCGCTGAATCGACGTGGCTTTCGCGGGCGATCAGGTCTTCCAGATAACCCTTGGCCTCATCCCACGCCTTGGCTTCCAGGCACACCAGCGCCAGCGAATAACGCAGTTCGTCGTCTTCCGGGTATTGCTGAACGAGGGTGGAGAATTCGGCCTTGGCGTCGTCCATGCGGTCCTGTTCAACCAGCATGCGCGCGTAAGTCAGGCGCAGGCGCTTGTCTTCCGGATACTTCCTGATGCTTTTCTGTAGCAGCGGCAGCGCTTCATCGCCGCGGTTGAGCAATTGCAGCAGGCGCGCTCGCAGCAGGATCGGTGCGATTTCGCCGTCTTCCGGTGGGTTGTCTTCGAGCAGAGTCAGCGCGCCTTGATTGTCGCCGTCCTGCTGCAACAGCAGAGCCTTGCCGAAAATCAGCTGATTGTTGTTCGGGTGGCGCTGGAGCAAACGGTCAAAGCTTTTCATCAGACCGTTGCGGGTTTCCTGATCGGTGTCGGCGGCCGACAGCGCAAGGAAATCGAAATGGGTGTCGCCCTTGCCCTGCAGGACTTTCTCCATATAGACCATGGAGTCGTCGTAGCGCCCGGCGCGGGCCAGTTGCACGGCGGCGGCGCGTTGCGCTTCGAGATCGTCCGGCGCGTTGCGCGCCCAGATCAGCGCGGTGTCGAGGGCCGGTTGATCGGCGCCCAGATATTCGGCGATGCGGAAAGCCCGCTCGGAGACGCCCGGATCCTGGGTGTTGATGGCCTGGGTCACGTAGTTGTCCAGGGCAATGTCGAAACGATTGCGCTGGCCGGCGAGTTCGGCGCTCAGCAGGCTGAACACGGTTTCCTCGCTGAACGAGCCGTAAACCTTGGGCTTTTCAGGGGCGGGCGTGGTGTCTTCGACCGGTGGGGTGCCGTCCGGCGCAACGGGCGCCATGGCCTGGCAGCCGCTGAGGAAGACAAAAGCGAGGAGCAACGCGGAAGATCTATTCATATAGGAAGAGGACGACTAACCTGCGGTCGGATCATCATGACACAAGCCTTCGGCCAAACATAACCGAGACTCAATTGTGGCCATTATAGGGGCTGACGATTGGGACAATAGTCAGCGGTAGTTGTTCTGAATCTTTCGAAGTAGGACAATTGCCGGCTTCACGTCACCACCAGCGACCTTGAATGGCCTTCCTTGCACTCGGTATCAACCACAAGACTGCTTCAGTAGACGTCCGCGAGCGCGTGGCCTTTACCCCTGAGCAGCTGGTGGAGGCCTTGCAGCAGCTCTGCCGACTGACCGACAGCCGCGAAGCCGCGATCCTCTCCACCTGCAATCGCAGTGAGCTTTATATAGAACAGGATCAGCTCTCGGCCGATGTCGTGCTGCGCTGGCTGGCCGATTATCACCATCTGAGCCTCGACGAGCTGCGCGCCAGTGCCTATGTGCATGAAGACGATGCGGCTGTTCGTCACATGATGCGCGTCGCTTCCGGGCTCGACTCGCTGGTGCTGGGCGAACCACAGATTCTCGGTCAGATGAAATCGGCCTACGCCGTGGCCCGCGAGGCCGGCACCATCGGTCCGTTGCTGGGGCGGCTGTTCCAGGCAACGTTCAATGCCGCCAAGCAGGTGCGTACCGATACTGCGATTGGCGAGAACCCGGTGTCGGTGGCGTTTGCCGCAGTGAGCCTGGCGAAACAGATTTTCAGCGATCTGCAACGCAGCCAGGCGCTGCTGATCGGTGCCGGTGAGACGATTACTTTAGTCGCGCGCCATTTGCATGAGCTGGGGGTCAAGCGCATCGTCGTTGCCAACCGCACGCTGGAGCGCGCCAGTCAGTTGGCCGAGCAGTTCGGCGCTCACGCGGTGCTGCTCTCGGACATTCCGGCGGAGCTGGTGCGCAGCGATATCGTCATCAGTTCGACCGCCAGCCAGTTGCCAATCCTCGGCAAGGGTGCGGTGGAAAGTGCGCTGAAGCTGCGCAAGCACAAGCCGATCTTCATGGTCGACATTGCGGTACCGAGGGATATCGAGCCGGAAGTCGGCGAGTTGGACGACGTTTACCTGTACAGCGTCGACGATCTCCACGAAGTGGTCGCCGAGAACCTCAAGAGCCGTCAGGGCGCTGCGCAAGCGGCGGAGGAAATGGTCTCGGTCGGCGCCGACGATTTCATGGTGCGCCTGCGCGAACTGGCGGCAGTCGATGTGCTCAAGGCCTATCGTCAACAGAGCGAACGCTTGCGCGACGAGGAGCTGCAAAAAGCCCTGCGTCTGCTGGCCAACGGCGGCAACGCCGAAGACGTGCTCGGGCAACTGGCCCGTGGCCTGACCAACAAACTCTTGCATGCGCCCAGCGTGCAGTTGAAAAAGCTGTCTGCCGAAGGCCGCCTCGATGCGCTGGCCATGGCCCAGGAACTCTTTGCCCTTGAGGGCTCACCGGATAGTTTTTCGGATAAAAAACCGCAATGAAAGCGTCACTGCTCAACAAGCTGGACATTCTCCAGGACCGTTTCGAGGAATTGACCGCGCTGCTCGGCGACGGTGAAGTCATTGCCGATCAGGCCAAATTCCGCGCCTATTCCAAAGAGTACGCCGAACTCGAGCCGGTAGTGGCCGCCTATAAAAAGCTGCTCGGCGTACAAAGCGATCTTGAAGGCGCGCAGGCGCTGCTCAAGGACAACGACCCGGACATGCGCGAAATGGCCGTGGAAGAAGTTCGCGAAGCCAAGGAGTTGCTGGTCACGCTGGAGTCCGATCTGCAGCGCATGCTGCTGCCTAAAGATCCGAATGACGGGCGTAACGTGTTCCTCGAAATCCGCGCCGGCACCGGTGGCGACGAGGCGGCCATCTTCTCCGGCGACCTGTTCCGCATGTACTCGCGCTATGCCGAGCGGCGTGGCTGGCGCGTCGAGATCCTCTCGGAAAACGAAGGCGAACACGGCGGCTATAAAGAAGTCATCGCGCGCATTGAAGGCGACAACGTTTACGGCAAGTTGAAATTCGAGTCCGGCGCGCACCGCGTCCAGCGCGTACCCGCCACCGAATCCCAAGGCCGGATCCACACGTCGGCCTGCACCGTGGCGGTGTTGCCCGAGCCGGACGAGCGCGAAGCCATCGAGATCAACCCGGCAGATCTGCGCGTCGATACTTACCGTTCCTCCGGCGCTGGTGGTCAGCACGTCAACACCACCGATTCGGCGATCCGCATCACCCACATCCCGACCGGCACCGTCGTCGAGTGTCAGGAAGAACGTTCCCAGCACAAGAACCGTGCCCGGGCGATGGCGTGGCTGTCGGCGAAACTCAACGATCAGCAGAACGCAGCGGCAGCCAACGCGATTGCCAGTGAGCGCAAGTTGCTGGTCGGTTCCGGCGACCGTTCCGAGCGCATCCGCACTTATAACTACGCTCAGGGGCGGGTCACTGATCATCGCGTCAATCTGACCCTGTATTCCCTGGATGAAATTCTCGCCGGTGGCGTCGAAGCCGTGATCGAGCCGTTGCTGGCCGAATATCAGGCTGACCAACTCGCAGCGATAGGTGAATAAATGACCATCATCGCCAGCCTGTTGCGCGCTGCCGAGTTGCCGGACTCGCCGACTGCGCGTCTGGACGCTGAATTGCTCCTGGCCGCCGCACTGGGCAAGTCGCGCAGCTTTCTGCACACCTGGCCCGAGCGCATCGTGCCGAGCGAGGCTGCGCTGACCTTTGCCGAGTATTTGCAACGCCGCCGCAGTGGCGAGCCGGTGGCCTACATTCTCGGCCAGCAGGGCTTCTGGAAACTCGATCTGGAAGTCGCGCCGCACACGCTGATCCCGCGTCCCGATACAGAACTTTTGGTAGAGGCAGCCCTTGAGCTGCTGCCGGCAACCCCGGCCAAGGTCCTCGACTTGGGCACCGGCAGTGGCGCGATTGCTTTGGCTTTGGCCAGCGAACGCCCGGCGTGGAAAGTCACCGCCGTCGATCGTGTGCTTGAAGCCGTGGCCCTGGCCGAACGCAATCGCCAGCGTCTGCACCTGAACAACGCTACGGTGCTGAGCAGCCATTGGTTCAGCGCACTTGCAGGCCAGCGCTTCCATCTGATCATCAGCAACCCGCCGTACATTGCCGCCGCCGATCCGCATCTGGTCGAGGGCGATGTACGCTTCGAACCGGCCAGTGCGCTGGTCGCCGGTGAAGATGGCCTCGACGATCTGCGCCTGATTGTTGCGCAGGCGCCGGAACATCTTGATGCCGGAGGCTGGCTGATGCTCGAACACGGCTATGATCAGGCCGAAGCCGTGCGTGATCTGCTGCTGACTCGTGGCTTTGAAGATGTCCACAGCCGCACCGATCTGGGCGGCCATCAACGCATCAGTCTGGGGCGCCTGCCGTGCTGAATGATCAGGAATTGCTGCGCTACAGCCGGCAGATTCTGCTGCAACACATCGATATCGACGGGCAACTGAAGCTCAAGGCCAGCCGCGTGCTGATCGTCGGCCTCGGCGGTCTCGGCGCGCCGGTGGCGTTGTATCTGGCGGCAGCGGGCGTCGGCGAGTTGCATCTGGCGGATTTCGACACGGTCGACCTGACCAACCTGCAACGGCAGATCATTCACGACACCGACAGTGTCGGCATGTCCAAGGTCGACTCGGCGCTCAAGCGCCTGGGCGCGATCAATCCCGAAATTGAACTGGTCGCTCACCGACAGGCGCTGGACGAGGATTCCCTCGCCGCAGCGGTGGCGGCGGTGGATCTGGTGCTCGATTGCTCGGACAACTTCTCTACCCGTGAGGCAGTCAACGCCGCCTGTATTGCCGCGCGCAAGCCCTTGGTCAGCGGTGCGGCAATTCGTCTGGAAGGGCAGCTGTCGGTGTTCGATCCACGGCGTGGCGAGAGCCCTTGCTACCACTGCCTGTACGGACACGGCAGCGAAGCCGAACTGACCTGTAGCGAGGCCGGCGTAGTCGGGCCATTGGTCGGTCTGGTCGGCAGCTTGCAGGCGCTGGAAGCGTTGAAGGTGCTGGTCGGCTTTGGCGAGCCATTGGTGGGGCGTTTGTTGCTGATCGACGCTCTGGGTTCGCGGTTCCGTGAGCTGCGGGTCAAGCGTGATCCGGGTTGCAGCGTCTGTGGCGCGCGCCATGCGTGAAGCGCCGATCGGCGTGTTCGATTCCGGGGTCGGCGGCTTGTCGGTTCTCGGCGAAATCCAACGCTTGTTGCCCAATGAATCGCTGCTCTATGTCGGCGATTGCGGGCACATTCCTTACGGCGAGAAAACCCCGGAATTCATCCGCCAGCGTTGCAGTGCGATGGCAGGATTTTTTCGCGAGAAGGGTGCCAAGGCTTTGGTGCTGGCGTGCAATACCGCGACCGTGGCCGGTGTTGCCGACTTGCGTCGCGACTTTCCCGCCTGGCCGATTGTCGGCATGGAACCGGCGGTCAAACCGGCCGCAGCGGCCACGCGAAGCGGCGTGGTTGGCGTCCTGGCCACGACCGGCACGTTGCAGAGCGCAAAGTTTGCCGCGTTGCTGGATCGTTTCGCGGCTGACATAAAAGTCATCACCCAGCCCTGTCCGGGACTGGTCGAACTGATCGAAACGGGTGATCTGCACAGCGCCGAATTACGCACTTTATTGCAAGGTTACGTCGCTCCATTGCTGGCGCAAAACTGCGACACAATCATTCTTGGCTGCACCCATTATCCCTTCCTCAAGCCGTTACTCAGGTCGATGATCGCCGACGATGTCAGCCTGATCGATACCGGAGCTGCCGTGGCCCGGCAGTTGCAGCGCTTGCTCGCCGAGCGTGATCTACTGGCGCAACGTCCGAGCCAGCCTGTGAAGTTCTGGACCAGCGGCGATCCGCAATCCCTCAGAAAAATCCTACCGTTGCTGGGCCAAACTGCGTCGAATGTGCAAAACTTCGACTTGTAAAAAAAATGTGAAATAACTGAAAAAACGCTGAACTTCTGACCAAGCGCGGATTTCTATAGCGACAGCAGCAACTAAAAACCAAACGATCGTTCCGGAAAAGGAAGTTTCAAAGTGAAGCGACTATTCTGCTTGGCCGCGATTGCGGCCGCACTGATGGGGCAAAGCATTTCTGCACAAGCCGCTGGCGTTGAATTCGCCGTCGGCGGTACCAGCGATTCGACAATGACGTATCGCTTGGGCATGAATTTCGACTGGGACAAGAGCTGGCTGCAGAGCGACGTTGGTCGCCTGACCGGCTACTGGAGCGGTGCCTACACGTATTGGGAAGGTGACAAGACTTCCAGCAACAACAGCCTGTCGTTCTCGCCTGTATTCGTTTACGAGTTTGCCGGCCAGTCGGTCAAACCGTACGTGGAAGCGGGTATCGGCGTGGCGTTCTTCTCCAACACCGAATACGAAAGCAACAACCTGGGCGGCTCCTTCCAGTTCGAAGACCGCATCGGTGTCGGCCTGCGCTTCAACGGTGGCCACGAAGTCGGCATCCGCGCCACGCACTACTCCAACGCCGGCCTGTCCAGCGACAACGATGGTGTAGAAAGCTACGCGCTGCATTACACAATGCCGCTGTAACACGCCGCTACGCGGAACCAACGTGGGAGCGAGCCTGCTCGCGAAAGCTGAGTGTCAGTCAATTCAAATGGTGGCTGACACACCGCTTCGCGAGCAGGCTCGCTCCCACAGTTGTTTCTGCGTTGTCAAAGAATCAGCGGTAGGCTGTCGCAATACCCCGGCGCTCTTCGATGCACTCCGGCGCGCCCATTTCAAACTCGCGGCAAATCAGCGGGCGTCGTTCATAGATCGTGCACATCATGCTGTCGCGATCCAGCGCCGCGCACCAGCCGTCGTCCAGACGCAGCATCACTTCACCGCCCCATTCATCGGTATCGATAAAGCGATCAGGCACGCCGGTGTCCGTGATCAGCATCACTTCGAGCTGGCAGCAGCACGCCGCACAGGTCGAGCAGGTGACCGCCGGTTCGGCGATTTGGGTGTGGGGGATGGTTTTCATCGTGGCAGTGTAAGGCAGTGATCGCTGTGGGTGTGAAAGCGCTGACGGACGCTCACGGCGCCAGACGCCGCGCCATCAAATGCAACAGTGGGAACAGCCCTGCCCAGAGCAGCCCGATGACGATCAGCGTCGCCGCCTCGCCATAGGGAAATTGCACGCCTGCCAGGCGTCCGCCAGCGTAGTACGACGATGCGCCGCCGATTGCGCCAAGCCCGCTGGCCAGCCACCATGGCCGCGCGCTCCAGGCCAGGCAGTGGCGCAACGTGGTGGCGAGCAGCGCCCACAGCAGCATCAGCCACAGCGGAATCAGCGGTGAGGCGTCTGCAAAGCGGAACACGTCGAGGTAACGCAAGACACTGTCCACCGCCGTGCCGACAATCACCACGCACAGAATCAAACGACCTTCTGCCGCCCAACTGCTGATCCAGCGCAGATGAATCACCAGTGCCGCCAGTGCCAGCAGCAGCCACAAACTGTTGCCGCCGAGCACGCAGGCCAGCCAGCCGAGCTGAAACAGCACGGCGTTGGCGACACGTTCACGCATCGAAGCGACCGAGCAGCGGCGCGGTCATCGCCGCCGGTTTGGCCAGCAGCAATTGCGCGGTGCCGATGGTGCGTTCGAGGAATCCGCCCTCGCAGTAGCACAGATAGAACTCCCACAAACGCAGGAAATAATCGTCGTAGCCCAGTTCGCTCAGGCGACCGTGGGCGAGGCGAAAGTTCTCGTGCCACAGGCGCAGGGTCTTGGCGTAATGCAGGCCGAAATCTTCCATGTGCAGCAGGTTCATGTCGGTTTCGCGGCTGACCACATCGAGCATCTTGTGCACCGAGGGCAGGGCGCCGCCGGGGAAGATGTAGCGCTGGATAAAGTCGACGCTGCGCTTGGCCTGTTCGTAGCGTTGCTCGCGAATGGTGATCGCCTGGAGCAGCATCAGGCCGTTGCTCTTGAGCAACTGCGCGCATTGCTTGAAGTAGGTGGGCAGGAACCGATGGCCGACCGCTTCGATCATCTCGATCGACACCAGTTTGTCGTACTCGCCGCTTAGGTCGCGGTAATCCTTGAGCAGCAAGGTGACGCGATCCTGCAAGCCAAGTTGTTCGATGCGCTTGGCAGTGAACGCGAACTGCTCTTTCGACAGCGTCGTAGTGGTCACGCGGCAACCGTAATGCTGCGCTGCGTACAGGGCCATGCTGCCCCAACCGGTGCCGATTTCCAGCAGGTGGTCGCTGGGCTTGAGCGCGAGTTTCTGGCAGATGCGCTCGAGTTTGTTCAGTTGCGCCTGTTCCAGGGTGTCGCTCGGCGAAAGGAACTGGGCGGCGGAATACATCATGGTCGGGTCGAGAAACTGTTCGAACAGTTCATTGCCGAGGTCGTAATGCGCGGCGATGTTTTTCTGCGAACCCTTGCGCGTGTTGCGATTGAGCCAGTGCAGCCCTTG
>NZ_RAZO01000011.1:0-10150 GCF_004307535.1 Pseudomonas sp. Sample_9 | reverse complement strand
TGGCGCAACACGCCACGGCGCAGCAGCGAGCCGGTCAAACCGTTGGTGCTGAAGCGACCGAGCGGCAGGCTAGAGGATTTCATGGTGCGGCTCCTTCGGAGGCACAGTGGCGGTTTGAAAGCTGCCGTCGGCAGCCTGGTGAGCGAAGATCGGCGCGCGCTTGAGTAGCAGTCGCAGTGCTTGCCAATAAATCGCCAAAGCGGTTTTTGCGGTCATCCACGGGAAGCGCCGCAGGTAGCGGTGCAGGCTGCGCCGATCGAGCGGCTCGCGGCGCAGATTCAGCGTGGCGTCGAACAGTTTCTCGTTGCCCTGCCAATCGGCCATGTGCACGCCAAGGCTTTGCGCAGCGGGGCTGAAGCTCATGCGGTATTCGAGGTCGCGGGGCAGAAACGGCGAGACGTGAAACGCCTTGGCCACAGCGAAATGCTGATGGAAATCCACCAGGCTGGTCGGCACCTGCGCCGGCAGCACATAGTGATAACGCTCGCGCCAGGGCGTATTGGTTACTTCACAAACGATCGCCGCGAGTTGTCCGTTGGCTTCATGGCAATAGAAGAAACTCACCGGATTGAACGACAGCCCCCAGCTGCGCGGCTGGGTCAGCAGGCACACCGCGCCTTGTGGCTCATGACCGATAGCTGCGCCGACCTGCTGGCGCACGGCGTCGATCAGGCGCATGCCCTTGCCGGTGAAGGCTTTGAGGTAATCGGTTTCGCGAAACGAGAACGGCGCAAAGCGGCTGCGCCCCGCCAGTGGCGACAGGGCCAGTACGGCGTCCTGTTCGCTCAGGTCGAGATAGAGCAGGCCGATGCGGTAGCGGAATTCGTGGCGGCGCGGGGCAAAACGTCGGTGGCCGATGACGCCGCTGTACAGAGCGCTGTTCACAGGGTTTCACCGAACGCGGCGGCCACGCGCAGCCCGCTGACCACGCCATCTTCATGAAAGCCGTTGGCCCAGTAGGCGCCGCAATAATGCGTGTGCTGCTCGCCATCGAGTTCGCCCCAACGGTTTTGCGCGGCCGCTGCGGCGAGCGTGTATTGCGGGTGGGCATAGGTGTAACGGGCCAGCACTTTATCGGGGCTGATGCCGGCGGTCTGGTTGAGGCTGACGCAAAACGTGGTGTCGCTTTCGATGCCTTGCAGGATGTTCATGTTGTAGGTGACCGCCGCGCGCGTATGGCCGGCGCCGCCGAGGCGATAGTTCCAGCTGGCCCAGGCCAGTTTGCGTGTCGGCAGCAGACGCGTGTCGGTGTGCAGCACCACGTCGTTGTCGGCGTAGAGCAGGGCGCCGAGAATCGAGCGCTCGGCTTCGCTCGGGTTGGCCAGCAGGTTCAGCGCCTGATCGCTGTGACAGGCGAACACCACTTTGTCGAAATGTTCGAGGCCGGCCGGGCTGTGGATAACTACGCCGTGCTGGTTGCGCTCGACGCGCTTGACCGGGCAGTTCAGGCGAATCCTGTCGCTGAATGAAGCGGTCAGCGGCGCCACATAGGCACTGGAACCGCCTTCAATGACTTGCCACTGCGGGCGATCACTGACTGACAGCAGGCCATGATTCTTGAAGAAACGCAGGAAGAATTGCAGCGGGAAATTGAGCATTTCCGCCATCGGCATCGACCAGATCGCCGCGCCCATCGGCACGATGTAATGCAGTATGAAACGCTCGCTGTAGCCGCCAGCCTTGAGGTAATCGTCGAGGGTGGTGTCGGCGGCGATGCGCAGTTCCATCAGGTCGCGCTGGGCTTCTTTGTTGAAGCGCAGAATGTCGCGCAGCATGCCCCAGAACCCCGGCGACAACAGATTGCTGCGCTGGGCAAACAGGCTGTTGAGGTTGTTGCCGTTGTATTCCACGCCGGTGTCCGGATCGGTTACCGAAAAGCTCATTTCGGTCGGCTTGAACGCCACGCCAAGCTGGTTGAGCAAACGAATGAAGTTCGGGTAGGTCCAGTCGTTGAACACGATGAAACCGGTGTCGATGGCGAACGACTGCCCGGCCACGCTGACCGGTACGGTGTGGGTATGGCCGCCGACCCAGTCACTCGCTTCGAACACGGTGATGTCGTGGCGGCGGTTCAGCAGGTAGGCGCAGGTGAGCCCGGCGATACCGCTGCCAATTACGGCGATTTTCATATCGGGTCCCGCTGCGGAGGGTTCTTGCGCACCATGCGTTTGCCGATCGCCAGTTGCGCGCGGGCGGGCAGTTTCGACAGCGGCCACAGCGCGGCCATGAACAGCCCCGGGAAGGCAATTTCCAGCGGACGGTCCTTGAGTTTGGCGAAGATGTGCCGCGCCGCTTTATCCGCAGGCCAGCTCAGCGGCATCGGGAAATCGTTCCTCTCGGTCAGCGGCGTTTCGACAAAACCCGGGCTGATGATGGTGACTTCAATGCCTTCATCCGCCAGATCGATGCGCAGCGATTCGAACAGGTAACGCAGCCCGGCCTTCGATGCGCCATAGGCTTCGGCCCGTGGCAGCGGCAGGTAGGTCACCGAGCTGGCCATGCCGACCAGGTGCGGCGCGGTGCCTTTGCGCAGCAGCGGCAAGGCGGCTTCGATGCAATAGCTGCTGGCGAGCAGATTGGTGCGCACCACATGCTCGATGATCGACGAATCGAACTGGCGCGCGTCGACATATTCACAGGTGCCGGCGTTGAGAATCACGCTGTCCAGCGAACCCCAGGCCGCGCCGATCTGCTCACCGATTTCGCGCACGGTCTGACTGTTGGTCAGATCGCCGGGCACCACCAGCACCTGGCCCGGATAACGCTGGGACAAAACCTTAAGCGGCGCGGCCGAGCGCGAGCTGACCGCCAGGTGCGCGCCGCTTTTCAGAATGTCCTCACACAAGGCTGCACCGATGCCACTGCTGGCGCCGGTCAACCAATACCGCCGTGGAGGTGTACGACTCATCCCATTCTCCTTTTCAGCCAGGCAATCACCCGGCCCAATATTGGCAAGTGTTCATACAGCAGCGCCCCGGCATCGAAATAATCCCGATGGCGATAAACCTTGTCGCGCCAGAGCAGGTGCGAACAGCCACCGACCCTGATTTCCCGGCCCTTGGCCAGGCGCGGATGGCGATAACTCATGACCCAGCGCAGGTAACCCTCACCTTCGCGGATCTGGTCAAAGCCGTGAAAATCGAAACGCAGATCGCTGACGTTGGCGTACAGCTCACTGAAGTAATCCTGCAGTTGTGCCAGGCCCTGAACTTCGTGCAGCGGATCGGTGAAATGAATGTCGTCGCTGTACAGCTCGCCGAGGCGATGCAGGTTGTCTTTGTTCAACCCGGAAAACTCGCGGGCGAAGCTGCGCAGGAAGTCACTCATCGCTGCCGCCCACTGGCTGGCGCGACGGCAGGTTCTTGAACGCCGTCAGCGCGCGCTCGCGTGAAGCGCTGAGGTTGACGATCGGGGCCGGATAATCGGCCACGCCGAACAGTCCTCCGGCTGCCGCTGGGTTGTGCACTTCCTTCTTGTTGAGCCCGGCCAGTTCCGGCAACCAGTGCTTGATGAACACGCCTTCGGCATCGAATTTTTCCGACTGGCTCAGCGGGTTGAAAATGCGGAAGTACGGCGCCGAGTCGGTGCCTGTGGACGAGCTCCATTGCCAGCCGCCATTGTTCGCCGCCAGGTCACCATCGATCAGGTGACGCATGAAAAAGCGTTCGCCTTCGCGCCAGTCGATCAACAGATTTTTGGTCAGGAACATCGCCACGACCATGCGCAGGCGATTGTGCATCCAGCCGGTTTCGAGCAATTGGCGCATCGCCGCGTCGATGATCGGCAGTCCGGTGCGTGCCTCCTGCCAGGCCTTGAGTTCTTCCGGCGCATCGCGCCAGGCCAGCGCCTCGGTTTCCGGGCGGAAGGCGCGATGCCGCGAGACGCGTGGATAACCGACCAGAATGTGTTTGTAGAACTCGCGCCACAGCAGCTCGTTGATCCAGGTCACCGCGCCGACCTTGCCGCTTTCGAACTCGCCCTGATTGCTTTGCAGTGCAGCGTGCAGGCACTGGCGTGGCGAGATCACCCCGGCGGCGAGGTACGCCGACAATTGGCTGGTGCCGGGTTTGGCCGGGAAGTCGCGTTCGCTGCGGTAATAATCGATCTGCGCGTCGGTGAAGGTGTCGAGGCGGCGCCGCGCCTCTTGCTCGCCGGCCGGCCACAGGGCGCGCAGGGATTCGCTCGGCGTGGCGAAGCCTTTGACAGCCTCGGGAATCGCATCGCTGGCAATATCCAGGGCGGCCTGTTTGCCCGGTGCTTTGACCAAGGCCGGCATCGAGCGGTGCAGGCGTTCGTAGCAGACCTTGCGGAACTGACTGAACACCTGGAAATAGGTGCCGGTCTTGGTCAGCACCGTCCCGGGTTTGAACAGCAACTGATCCAGATAGCTGTGGAATTCGATGCCCTCGGCCTGCAACGTTTCGGCCACGGCCTCATCGCGGCGGCTCTCATGAACGCCGTATTCCTCGTTGACATGCACCGCCTCGATCTTCAATTGCCGGCACAGCTTAAGCAGTTCTGCTGGCGCCTGATCCCAGTGCGGCGCGCTGCGAATCAACAACGGGATATTCAGCCTGCCCAGGCTCTGGCTCAGTTCGCGCAGGTTGCGCAACCAGAAATCCACCTTGCACGGCGCATCGTCGTGTTCCAGCCACTGCTGCGGGCTCAACAGATACACCGCCACCGTCGGGCCGCGCGCTGCGGCGGCCGCGAGGGCAGTGTTGTCATGTTGGCGCAAGTCGCTGCGCAGCCAGATCAATTGCATGTGATTAAACCCGTCATCAAATCAATCCGCGCTCGAGCAGCGCCTGATGGGCTGCTAGCGGATCTTCGGCCAGGAACAGATCGGTGGCTTGGGCGGTGCGTGCTGACAGCTCGGTGTGGTGAATGTGCACCGTGGGGCCGGCAATCAGGGTCGGGCAATTGACGTTCGCCAACAGCTTGGGCAACTGCGCCAATTGCATGGCTTTGCTCGAATACAACAGCACACCACGGGCTTGCAGATGCTCGACGGTCAGCGCCAGCTCACCGGCAGGCAGCGGCCAGTCGAACACTTGCACCGGGCAATCGGCACTGCTGATCAGCCACGCGCACAGCCACAGATGCGGCTCCAGCGGCAGGTCGGAATGATTGATCAACAGCAGCGGCGCCGAATGCAGCTGGCGGTTGTTATGGTAGATGCGTGCGCCGAACTTGCTGCGCAGCCAGGAATAGAAAAACGTGCGCTCCATCTGCGCGCCGAACTGGCCCTGCCAGCGCTGTTCGAGCTCGGCCAGCAACGGCATCAGCAATTGCTCGCACAAGGTCCGTGGCGGGTACAGGGCGATGGCCTGATTGACGCTGTCATCCAGCGTGCGCTCATTCAGTGCGGTGACTGCCGAGAGCAAAGTCTGGCGCAGACGCTGCCAGTCGTTCTCCACGGTTTCGGTGAAGGCTTGCGGCGCGTCGAGCAGTGGCTTGACTTGGCTGACCGCCACCCCACGGTTGAGCCAAGTGAGGATGGCCATGATCCGCTGCACATGTTCAGCGCTGTAGAGCCGATGACCCTTGGGCGTGCGCTGGGGCACCACCAGGCCGTAGCGACGTTCCCACGCGCGCAGGGTGATGGCGTTGACGCCGGTCTGCCGCGCGACTTCGCGAATCGGCAACCAGCCCTCGTCGAGGGCTTTCTTGAAGTCGGCGCCGAGGTCTTCCCGGGCGCTGCTGTCGGTTTTATCGTTCATTAGATCGCGTTTCGCAGACTGAGGTTTTCCGGATGAGGCTGCAGGTAAACCTGCTGCGCGATGTACGGGTCCGGATGGAGTCGAAAATGGTGTTTGAGCAGCGTCAACGGCACCACCAGCGGCACGATGCCCTGGCGGTACTGGCCGATGATCTGCTGCATTTCCTGTTTGTCTTCGGCGCTTAGCGATTGTTTCAAATATCCGCTGAGGTGCAGCAACACGTTGCAGTGAGTACCGCGTGTGGCGCATTTCTTCAGCGCGGCCATCAGTTCGCTGAAGTAGCGTGGGCCGAGTTCGGCGGGATCGCTGTCAGCCATATTGCCGAGCATCTTGCCGAGGTTTTTGTATTGCAGCGGGTTGTGCGCCATCAGCAGGTACTTGTAGCGCGAGTGGAATTCGGTGAGCGCGCGGCGGCTCAGGCCCTCGGCGAGCACTTGCTGCCAGGCGCTGTAGGCCAATACGCGGGTGATGAAGTTTTCCCGCAGCACCGGATCGTTGAGGCGCCCGGCTTCTTCCACGGGCAGGTCAGGATGTTGTGCGCAAAATGCCTGCGCATAGATGCCGCGTCCGCCACCATTCACTGGCGCGCCGTTGTCGTGATAGACCTTGACCCGTTCCAGCCCGCAGGAGGGCGACTGCTGCATGAAGATGTAGCCGGACAGGTCCTGCAACTCGGCGGCCATTTTCTCGCCGTACTCGGCCAGCGGCCTGGTGACGTTGATAGTGCGGTCGACGGTACCGACGGCCTCGGGTTGCTCCGGGTCGCCGACCAGCCGGATCGGCTCACGGGGAATGCCCATGCCGATGGCGACTTCCGGGCACAGCGGGACAAAATCGAAATATTCGGTGAGGGTACGGCTGCACAGCCGCGATTCCTTGTGCCCACCGTTGTAGCGCACTTCTTCGCCCAACAGGCAGGCGCTGATGGCGATCTTCGGCTTGGACAGGGAAGCAGTAGACATGAGCACCTCGAATCTATACCTGTACAGAGAGTTATCTCTGTACAACTTTTCCTCAGCATAGATCGATGGATGTACAAGTCAAATGATTTGTATAACTTTTTTGGGTTCACCAAGAACACTGTGGGAGCGAGCCTGCTCGCGAAGCGGTGTGTCAGTCAGCGAATCCGCATCTGGCACAGCGCATTCGCGAGCAGGCTCGCTCCCACAAGGGAAATCTATTTCCAGCCGAGTAACCAGTTCTCGCTGTCTTTCAGCACCTGCCAATCCAGTCGCTCGCTACGCTGGGTCAGCACCGCCTGCAATTCAACTTCCAGCACCGTACCTTCCTCGTCGCGGATCAGTTCGGTCACCAGAAAATGTTTTTCGCGGTTTTGCGGCTGGGCTGCTGTCCACTTCGACAGCAGCAATTTGCGCGGATTGATGCGATTCATTGCAGGTGTTCGTGCAAGCGACGTGCAGCCTCCTGACCGCTCAGCCAGGCGCCTTCAACGCGGCCTGACAGGCACCAGTCGCCACAGGCGTACAGGCCCAGATCGACATCAGCCAGCGTGGTCCATTCATGGCCGGTAGCGGGGCGCGCATAGAGCCAGCGGTGGGCGAGGCTGAAGGTCGGCGCAGGCATGGCGCTGTGCAGCAGTTCGGCGAACGCACCGTGCAGATGCTCGATTACGGCTTCCTTGGACAGATCAATATGTTGCCGGCTCCAGGCGCTGGTTGCATGCAGCACCCAGGTGTCGAGAGTGCTGTCGCGCCCGGGTTTGCTGCGGTTGCGCGCCAGCCAGTCGAGCGGGCTGTCCTGCACGAAGCAGCCTTCGATTGGCGTATCGAGTGGAGTTTCGAAGGCGAGGGCGACGGCCCAGGTCGGCTCCATTTTCACCCCGGCTGCGACGCCGGCAAGTTTCGGTGCGGCGGCCAGCAACGCGGTGGCTTGCGGCGCTGGTGTGGCGATCACCACATGGCTGAAGGGGCCGTGGGTGCAGCCGTCGGCGTCCTGCAGATGCCAGTGTTCTTCACCGCGATAGACTTCGGTGATGCGGCAGGCGAACTGCACATCCAGACCATCGAGCAGGCCACGGGTGATGGCGCTCATGCGCGGCGTGCCGACCCAGCGGGTCTGCTCGTCCGGCGACATGTTCAGTTGGCCGCCCTGGAAGGTGTACAACTGCGGCGTCCATTCGGCGGCCCAGCCCTGGCTCTGCCAGCGCTGCACCTCGGTGACGAAGCGCCGGTCGCGCGCGGTGAAGTATTGAGCGCCCATGTCCAGCGAGCCAGCGTCGCTGCGCTTGCTCGACATGCGCCCGCCGCTGCCGCGGCTTTTATCGAACAGTTGAACGGTATGCCCGGTCTCTGTCAGAGCCTGGGCTGCGGAGAGCCCGGCGATGCCGGTGCCGATGATTGCGATAGGTACAGTCATAGGGGCCTCGTTTACCTTTCTGTACAGACTACGCCGTCGATCAAACCTGTACAATTATGTTTTTTGGTATAACTTCTAGCGTTCTCGTTCTGACAGCTTGGCCTATTGTTAAACCATAGAGCCTGCCCGATCGAAAAGATCCCTGCCTATAAAAATAGACTAGTGATCCGGGTTAAACGCCACGCGAGGAAGATGTCATGCACATATTGCTGACCGGCGGTACTGGTTTGATCGGACGTCAGCTCTGCCGACACTGGCTGGAGCAGGGCCATAGCCTGACGGTGTGGAGTCGCCGCGCGGAAAAAGTCGCGCAGATCTGCGGCGCGCAGGTGCGCGGAATTTCGCGTCTGGAGGACCTCGGCGAAGAGCCGCTGGATGCGATCGTCAATCTCGCCGGCGCGCCGATTGCCGACCGCCCCTGGACCCATCGCCGCAAGGCGTTGCTGTGGAGCAGCCGCATCACCCTGACGGAAACGCTGCTGGCGTGGCTGGAAACTCGTGCGCAGAAACCGTCGCTGCTGATTTCCGGCTCGGCGATCGGCTGGTACGGCGACGGTGGCGAACGCGAGTTGACTGAAGAATCGCCGCCCGGCATCGACGACTTCGCCAGTCAGTTGTGCATCGCCTGGGAAGAAACCGCGCTGCGTGCCGAGAACCTCGGCATACGCGTGATGCTGGTGCGAACCGGTCTGGTGCTGTCGGCCGAGGGCGGCTTTTTGTCGCGGCTGTTGCTGCCGTTCAAGCTCGGGCTGGGCGGGCCTTTGGGCAATGGTCGGCAGTGGATGCCGTGGATTCATATCGACGATCAAATCGCCCTGATTGATTTTCTTCTGCACCGGAATCAGGCGAGCGGTCCTTATAATGCCTGCGCGCCGAAACCTGTGCGCAACCGCGAATTTGCCAAGACGCTGGGCAGTGTGTTGCACCGCCCGGCGTTCATGCCGATGCCGACCCTGGCGCTGAAGATCATGCTCGGCGAACTGTCACTGTTATTGCTCGGCGGCCAGCGCGCCACGCCGGCACGCTTGCTCGAAGCGGGGTTCGCTTTCCGCTTTACGGATTTACGCGCGGCTCTGGATGATCTCTCCAGCCGCCTCTGAAATAGGACGTTGCATGACCGATCACGCTTTGCTTCTGGTCAACCTGGGCTCTCCGGCCTCCACCTCGGTGGCCGATGTGCGCAGCTACCTCAATCAATTTTTGATGGACCCGTACGTGATCGACCTGCCATGGCCGCTGCGGCGGTTGCTGGTGTCGCTGATCCTGATCAAGCGCCCTGAGCAATCGGCCCATGCCTACGCCTCGATCTGGTGGGAGGAGGGCTCGCCGCTGGTGGTGCTCAGCCGCCGCTTGCAGGAGCAGATGACCCGGACGTGGAAACACGGCCCGGTGGATCTGGCGATGCGTTATGGCGAGCCGTCGATCGAAACCTGTCTGCTGCGTCTGGTCAAAGCGGGACATAAGAAGATCACGCTGGCGCCGCTGTATCCGCAGTTCGCCGACAGCACTACGACCACCGTGATCGAAGAAGCCCGGCGCGTGCTGCGCGAGAAGAAACTCGATGTGCAGTTGTCGATCCTGCAACCGTTCTACGATCAGCCGGAATACATCGAAGCACTGGCCGCCAGTGCGCGTCCGCATCTGCAGCAGGACTACGATCATCTGCTGCTGAGCTTTCATGGCTTGCCGGAGCGCCATCTGAGCAAACTCGACCCGACGGGCAATCACTGCCTCAAGGGCGCCGATTGCTGTCAGACCGCCTCGCCGGCGGTATTGGCAACCTGTTACCGCGCGCAGTGTTTCCGTACCGCCGCCGCCTTCGCCAAAACCATGGGCCTGCCGGACGGCAAATGGTCGGTGTCGTTTCAGTCACGCCTGGGCCGGGCGAAATGGATCGAGCCGTATACCGAAGCGCGGCTGGATGAACTGGCCAAAAGCGGAGTGAAAAAGATTCTGGTGATGTGCCCGGCGTTCGTCGCTGACTGCATCGAGACGCTGGAAGAGATTGGCGATCGCGGTAGGGAACAGTTCCGCGAAGCGGGGGGCGAGGA
>NZ_RAZO01000148.1:0-2005 GCF_004307535.1 Pseudomonas sp. Sample_9 | reverse complement strand
CCCCCCAGAGCATGGCCGGCCCAAAGGCCGCCAAGACCAAAGCGCGCTTAAGCCAAATCCGGATCCCGCGAAGAACGCAAGGAATTGCTCTCAAGCTCATACCGCAACTCATCCACCAACGCCTCGACCGCCCCAGGCGTACGCAGCGAAGCCAGATCCAGCCCGCTGATCACCAGATCCACCTGCTCCGAATCCCGGTGATACAACTTGACCGTCAGCGAATGATCACCATCCACCGAACACTCACAAGCCAGCGGCGCAAAACTGTGCTCGAGCCGAGCGCGCAACTGCGCAAGATTCATCATTGACGTTGTTCCTATGACTGTTTCAGAAGGGGCACGATCGCAGGCCCGAAATGGCCCACACCGCACCCCACCAGCCTAAGAACACAACGTCTTGGCCAATACATGAATTTGCACCCTTGTAACTAGTGCATTTGCACCCCTCAGCGCTGGCCCTTGGTGCCCCACTCTCCCGAAAACAAACCGCGCTCCCGAGCCCAGACGATCGCTTCGCTGCGGCTATGCACATCGATTTTCGAGTACACAGTGGCAACATGATTGCGCACGGTATTGGGCGCCAGTTTCAACCGCGCGGCGATCTCCTTGTCCGCCAGTCCTTCACAGATCAAGCCCAGCACATCGCGCTCACGGGCCGTCAGATCAGTGAACGAGGCACTTGGCAGCTGCGGCGAGTTGATTTTCTTCACATTGGCCAGCTTCTCGATCAGCGTCCGGCTGAACCACGACGCATCCTTCATCACCTCTTCAATCGCCGCGACCAGCTCAAGCTCAGTGCGCTTGCGCTCGGTCATGTCCATCAGCACCAGCAAATAGCAGGACGTGTCGTGAATGTTCACGGTGTCGGCCGAGACCGCACATTCCAGCAACTCCTCGTCCTTCTTGCGCACCGGCACATCGACCCGATCGACCCGACCGTTCTTCGCCAACGCCGACAACAGGCGCGTGCGCGCGCCGTCGTCGTGGATGAAGCTCAGCTGCGTCACGGTCTTGCCGAGCACGTCATCGCTGTCATACGCCAGGGTGTCGAGGAACGCCTGATTGACATCGATGACCTCCTGCTTGTCAGCGGTGCAGATCAGAATCGGTACCGGAGTCAGACGAAAAGCCTTGGCAAAGCGCTCCTCGCTCTGACGCAAGGCCACTTCGACCCGGCGCCGGGGCTCCATGTCGACGAAAGAGAACAGCATGCAATTCTCGTCATTGAGCAGCAGCGGCTGACCGGCCACGATCACCTGTTTACTGCCACCGTCGGGTAGGCGCAGTTCCGCCTGCATCTGCGGAATGGTCGCGACATCGCGCAAGCGCTGAACAGCCAGATCGCGCTGATCGGCCTGCTCGAAGATATCGATTTCGTAAGCCGAGGTGCCGATCACCTGATCGCGGGTATAGCCGGTCATTTCCAGAAAGCCCGGGTTGACCTTGATGTAGCGCAAATCGCTGAGACGACAGATCACTGCCGGCGCGGGGTTGGCGTTGAAGGTTTTTTCGAAGCGCAGCTCGGCGTTGGCCCAATCGGTGACGTCGCTCATGATCAGCACCAGCGACTCGGGCTGGCCGACACGGTCGGTCAGCACCATGCTGCGCACGCTGTGCACCCAGACCCGCTCCGGGTCGTCCACGGACGAGACTTCGATCAGCACATCATTGAACGCCTCGCAGCGGGCGACACGGCTGATCGGGTAGTTGTCCGGCGGCAAGACATGATTGTTGCGATAGCGCAGCGTGAAGCGCTTGGCGTACTCGTCGGCGTTGCTGCCCAGATCACCGATGGTGCTGACACCGTGCATGGTCAGCGCCGCTTCGTTGGCCCAGAGAATGCTTTTGTCGAGTTCCAGCAGAATCACCCCGTCCGACAGCCCGGCGATGATCTGCTGCAACTGGCGACGGTTGGTTTCGGTGGTCAGGACTTCCTGGCTCATTGGATCTCCACACTGTGATGCGGCTAGGTGAAGAGTACGACCGCAGCGGTTCGGGATCGTGCC
>NZ_RAZO01000090.1:0-2011 GCF_004307535.1 Pseudomonas sp. Sample_9 | reverse complement strand
CACAGCGCTAACGTGCTGGAGTATCTGGCCATCGTCGACGACACCTCGTGGGAGCAGATCGTCGAGCAGTCCGGCCTGACCCTGGTCGAGATCGAGCAAGCCGCGCGCATGTACGCCAAAGGCAAGAACGTGATCATGTGCTGGGCCATGGGCATCACCCAGCACCGTCATTCGGTGCCGACCATTCAGGAAATCGCCAACCTGATGCTGCTGCGCGGCAATATCGGCAAACCTGGCGCCGGTCTGTGCCCGGTGCGTGGTCACAGCAACGTGCAGGGCGACCGCACCATGGGCATCAACGAGCGTCCACCGGTGGCGTTCCTCGACTCGCTGGAGCGTCGCTTCCAGTTCAAGGTGCCGCGCCACAATGGCCACAACGTGGTCGAGGCGATTCATGCGATGGCCGAAGGTCGCGCCAAGGTGTTCATCGGCTTGGGCGGCAACTTTGCCCAGGCCACGCCGGACAGCTCGCGCACCTTCGAGGCGCTGAGCAACTGTGACCTGACTGTGCAGATCAGCACCAAGCTCAACCGCAGCCACCTCGCTCACGGCAAAGACGCGCTGATCCTGCCGTGCCTGGGCCGCACCGACATCGATATCCAGACCGAAGGCCCGCAAGCGGTCACCGTGGAAGACTCGTTCAGCATGGTCCACGCGTCCAACGGCCAGTTGCAGCCGCTGTCGAACCAGATGCGCTCGGAGCCGTCGATCATCGCCGGCATTGCTGCTGCGACGCTGGGCAGCCAACCGGTGGACTGGAACTGGCTGGTAGCCGATTACGGGCGCATTCGCGAACTGATCGCTGACACCATCCCGAACTTCAAGGACTTCAACGACAAGATCAAGAACCCGGGCGGTTTTTATCTGGGTAACTCGGCGGGCGCCCGCAAGTGGAACACGCCGTCAGGCCGCGCCAACTTCCGCGCCAATCAGTTGCCGAAAGATCTGGTCCACGAGCGCACCCGCGCCACCGGCCAGGTGCCGGATCTGATCCTGCAATCGATGCGTTCCCACGATCAGTACAACACGACGATCTATGGTCTCGATGACCGCTATCGTGGTGTGAAGGGCCAGCGTGACGTGTTGTTCGCCAACGAGGCCGACATCATTCGTCTGGGCTTCCGTCCGGGACAGAAGGCCGACATCGTGTCGATCTGGGACGACGGTCGCGAGCGCCGGGTGAAAGGTTTTACATTGTTGGCGTTCGATATTCCTGCGGGGCAGGCGGCGGCGTACTATCCGGAAGTCAACCCGCTGGTGCCGCTGGAAAGTACGGGGGATGGCAGCCACACGCCGACGTCGAAGTTCATTGCGATCCGGCTGGAAGCGGCGGGTGAGAGCGGGTTGATCATGGCTAAATCCGCTTAACCGCGGAGCCAGATCCGGCCCCTTCGCGAGCAGGCTCGCTCCCACAATTGGAATACGTTTCAAATGTGGGAGCGAGCCTGCTCGCGAAAGCGATCGACCTAGCAACAGATCTGCCGTGGCGAAGATTTTCGACCGCCCACAAAAAAGGCCGTTTTTGCATAAAAACGGCCTGTCCGAAGTAGCTAAAGACCGGCGAAAATCGGTTAAGTTCCGGTGAAAAAACAGTAACTTGCAATATTGTATACAAGTCGTGTTATTCGTCGGATTTTGATTGTCACGCCCATTGCAGAGCTTCAGGATCGGCGCCGTCATCCCTTTGAGGCTCATCCTCTATGAAGTTCTCCTCGATTCTCTTGTTGTCCCTTGGCCTGGTCAGTGGCTTCGCTTCTGCCGGAGGCACCGCCGAAGCCGGCGTGGGCGGCGCATTGGGCGGGGTTCTTGGCTCGGTCGTCGGTCAGTCTATAGGCGGCAATACAGGTTCAACCATCGGCGCGGCCTTGGGCGGCGCGGGTGGTAGTGCGGTCGGCGCTGACCGTCACAGCCGTGGCGAAGCGGCCATCGGCGGCGCACTGGGTGCTGCTGGCGGTAACGTGGTTGGCCGCAGTCTCGGCGGCACCACCGGCAGCCTGATCGGCTCCGCCGC
>NZ_RAZO01000103.1:25276-27929 GCF_004307535.1 Pseudomonas sp. Sample_9 | reverse complement strand
GCGGCGGCGCGGTCGATCCACGGGTTCCAGATCACCGCCGTGCGCGAGCCGGTAGAGGTCAGCACGATGCGTCGTTCCCAGCTCGGATCAACGATGCTCAATTGCGGCGGAGCATTGAGGTAGATGCGGTCGGTCTCGCCGGCGAAATGCAGATCGCCGCTCTGGCTGGCCGTGTTCCAGTCGTCCAGGGTCTCGATGTAGTTGAGCCCGGCCACGCCGTCGACATGCACATTACGCACGTCACTCACGGCGAAATAGCTGTGCAGCGCCTGACTCAGCGTGACGCTGTCAGTCCCCCGGTTATGGCTGGTCAGACTGTAATGCAGTTGATCCGCCAGATGCAGGGTCAGGGTCAGATCGACCTCATGGGGCCAGCCTGGCAGGCCACCTTCCGGGTAGGGCAGCTTGAATTCGACCTTGATGCCGTCAGCCTCTGACTCGATGTTGCCCAACTGCCAATCCATCGCCCGCACCAGACCGTGCGCGGGAGCCGGTTGCGCGCCGGTGTACATGGCCTGCACGCTGCTCGGGTTGCGTTCGAATTTGCCAAACCACGGCCAGCACACCGGCACGCCGGCGCGGATGCTTTTGCCGGTCTTGAACTCGGCCTTGTCGTTGAGCCAGATGATCGGCGGCTGGCCGTCGATCTGATAACTGAGGATGTGCGCGCCTTGCTGGGCCACCAGCACTTCGGCCTTGCCGTGGCGGATGCGCCAGCAGTTCAGTTCATCCTGTTTCACGGCTTCAACGTTGGGCGTGTTCATGGGCAACTCTCGATCAGACACTGGGGACGACTATCGACCGTAAAACGGCCGCGAGGTTTAACGCGCGCGTGGCGGCACCGAACGGGTGCGACCGCTGCCGTCGATGGCGACGAAAACGAAAACCGCTTCGGTGACCTTGCGCCATTCGCTGGAGAGTGGGTCATCGCTCCACACTTCGACCATCATCTGGATCGAGCTGCGGCCGATTTCCAGGGTCTGGGTATAAAAGGACAACTGCGCGCCGACCGCGACCGGGACGAGAAACGCCATGCGGTCGATGGCGACAGTGGCAACGCGGCCGCCGGCCACCCGGCTGGCCATGGCAGTGCCGGCCAGATCCATCTGCGCGACCAGCCAGCCGCCGAAAATATCGCCAAAGCCGTTGGTTTCGCGGGGAAGTGCGGTGATTTGCAGGGCCAGGTCGCCCTGTGGGATCGGATCTTCTTGTTCGAGCTCTATCATGCCGAGGGGCCTCTGACCCATGACTCTTCGTGGGTATTGCGAGTGGTAGCCGTCTTCAAGAAAAACGATTCAACACCGAACACACTGCGTTCGTCACGTTTTCCATCAGGCGCCTAAAGGGAAACTCTGCGAAAAAGGCTAAATCCCGAGCAAAGGACGGGCCAACAACGTTTTCGCACAGCAATCTCTTACAAATCCTGCGCAGGTGGCGAGTATATCGGTCGATAGACCCCGCGACGACCACCCGGTTCTGATTTCGACCGTCAATTACGCGCCTCTATGTGCTTTTTCGAACAATTTGCTATGGTGCCGAACCTGTCCAAGCCACCGCCAGCGTTGTTGTGGCGACAGATTCGACTATAAGAGAAGCCCTTGCCATGACCACAGCGCCTTCGAGCCTCGCGCAGCCCGAGCAACCCGCACGACCGTTGACCCGCAATGACTACAAGACTCTGTCGCTGTCCGCCCTCGGCGGGGCGCTGGAGTTCTACGATTTCATCATCTTCGTGTTCTTCGCCACCGTCGTCGGCAAGCTGTTCTTCCCGGCCGACATGCCAGAGTGGCTGCGCTTGATGCAGACGTTCGGCATCTTCGCCGCCGGCTATCTGGCGCGGCCGCTGGGCGGCATCGTCATGGCGCACTTCGGTGACCTGCTGGGGCGCAAGAAGATGTTCACCCTGAGCATTTTCATGATGGCCGTGCCGACGCTGATCATGGGCTTGCTGCCTACTTACGCGCAGATCGGCATCTGGGCGCCGATCCTGTTGCTGCTGATGCGGGTGATCCAGGGCGCAGCGATTGGCGGTGAAGTGCCGGGGGCGTGGGTCTTCGTTTCCGAACACGTACCGCAAAAGCACATCGGTTATGCCTGCGGCACGCTCACCAGCGGTCTGACTGCCGGCATCCTCCTCGGCTCGCTGGTCGCCACGGCGATCAACAGCATTTATACGCCCGCTGAAGTGTCGGATTACGCCTGGCGGATCCCGTTCCTGCTCGGCGGCGTGTTCGGCCTGTTCTCGGTGTACCTGCGCCGCTGGCTGCACGAGACACCGGTGTTCGCCGAACTTCAATTGCGCAAGGCTCTGGCCGAAGAAGTGCCGTTGCGCGCGGTGCTGCGTGATCATCGCGGTGCCATCGCCATTTCGATGCTGCTGACCTGGTTGCTGTCGGCCGGCGTCGTCGTAGTGATTCTGATGACCCCGACCGTGCTGCAAACGGTCTACCACTTCTCGCCGACCACGGCGCTGCAAGCCAACAGCCTGGCCATCGTCTTCCTCAGCCTCGGCTGCATTGGCGCCGGCGCGCTGGCCGATCGCTTCGGCGCCGGCCGCGTCTTCGTCTTTGGCTGCCTGGGCCTGCTGATCAGCTCCTGGACCTTCTACCACAGCCTCGCCGACCACCCGGACTGGCTGTTCCCGCTGTACGCA
>NZ_RAZO01000103.1:0-25176 GCF_004307535.1 Pseudomonas sp. Sample_9 | reverse complement strand
GACCTTCTACCACAGCCTCGCCGACCACCCGGACTGGCTGTTCCCGCTGTACGCACTGACCGGTTTGCTGGTCGGCACCATCGGCGCGGTGCCGTACGTTATGGTCAAGGCGTTCCCGCCGGTGGTTCGCTTCAGTGGCCTGTCGTTTTCCTACAACGTCGCGTACGCGATCTTCGGTGGCTTGACCCCGATGGTGGTGAGCCTGTTGCTGAAGGAAAGCGCGATGGGGCCGGCTTACTATGTTGCGGTGCTGTGCGGAATGGGGATTCTGGTAGGCGCCTGGCTCTGGAAGAAGGGGCGCTAAAGCCCAGGATCTACTCCACCAATACCGGCCACTTCGCGAGCAGGCTCGCTCCCACAGTTGGAATGCATTTCAATTGTGGGAGCGAGCCTGCTCGCGAATGGGGGCACCAAAAATCATCCAGTAAAAGCCGGATGCTGGCCTTTCATCCAATTGTCATATTTCAGCCATAGAGTGTTCACACGGCCTGCTGATACTTGGCCCCGACTTAACACACCCTATCTGCTAGGAGTAAGGCATGAAACTGAAGCGTTTGATGGCGGCAATGACTTTTGTCGCTGCTGGCGTTGCGACTGCCAACGCGTTCGCCGCTGTTGACCCTGCTATCCCGAGCTACACCAAGACCACTGGTGTGTCGGGCAACCTGTCCAGCGTCGGTTCCGATACCCTGGCCAACCTCATGACCCTGTGGGCCGAGAACTACAAAAAAGAATACCCGAACGTCAATATCCAGATTCAGGC
The DNA here is from genome assembly GCF_004307535.1 of Pseudomonas sp. Sample_9. Lineage (NCBI taxonomy): Bacteria > Pseudomonadati > Pseudomonadota > Gammaproteobacteria > Pseudomonadales > Pseudomonadaceae > Pseudomonas > Pseudomonas sp. Sample_9. The sequence continues at coordinate 24,413 of NZ_RAZO01000103.1, read as the reverse complement.
TGCCGGTTCCTCCACCGCGCCACCTGCACTCACCGAAGGCACCGCCAACCTGGGCCCGATGAGCCGCAAGATGAAGGACAACGAGCTGCAGGCTTTCGAACAGAAGTACGGCTACAAGCCGACGGCGATTCCGGTTGCCGTGGATGCCCTGGCCGTGTTCGTGCACAAGGACAACCCGATCAAGCACCTGACCATGGCTCAGGTCGATGCGATCTTCTCCTCGACGCGCCTGTGCGGTGCCAAAGCTGACGTCAAGACCTGGGGCGACCTGGGCGTGACTGGCGACCTGGCCAACAAGCCAGTCCAGCTGTTCGGCCGTAACTCGGTGTCCGGCACCTACGGCTACTTCAAGGAAGAAGCCCTGTGCAAAGGCGACTACAAACCAAACGTCAACGAACAACCAGGTTCGGCGTCGGTGGTGCAGTCGATCAGCAGCTCGCTTAACGGCGTCGGCTATTCGGGTATCGGCTACAAAACTGCCAGCGTGAAAACCGTTGCCCTGGCCAAGAAAGAAGGTGGCGAGTTCATCGAAGACACCGAAGAAAACGCCCTGAACGGCAAGTATCCGCTGTCGCGCTTCCTCTACGTTTACGTCAACAAAGCCCCGAACAAGCCTCTGGCCCCGCTGGAAGCCGAGTTCGTGAAACTGGTGCTGTCCAAGCAGGGCCAGGAAGTGGTAGTGAAAGACGGTTACATCCCGCTGCCAGCCAAGGTTGCTGCCAAAGCACTGGCTGACCTCGGTCTGCAGGAAGGCGGCGCTGTCGCCAAGAAGTAACACCTGAGGCCGGCCTGACGCCGGACTCCTGTGGGAGCGAGCCTGCTCGCGAAGGGGCCGTCACATGCACCATCGATGTGACTGACCCGACGCTTTGACGAGCAGGCGCGCTGCCGCAACCACCAAATTTTCGACTCCGCTGCCGGACCTTCCGGGTGGCGGATTTGCTGCGTCACTGCATTGTCATCTTTCTGTCATACAGGATCGCTAGGGTGTGCGCATGAATGATCTGGCCAATTCCCCAATGACTACGTCTTCCCCTCCCAAGCGCATTGATTTCAATACGCCTGAGCTGCAACGCAAGCGCCGCATCCGCGCGCTCAAGGATCGCTTCACCCGCTGGTACGTCCTCGTTGGCGGCCTGGCGGTGCTCGCGGCCATCACCCTGATCTTCTTCTTCCTCGCTTACGTTGTTGCGCCCCTGTTTCAAGGTGCCGACCTGACCGCGAAAGACTCGATCACCCCGGCCTGGATGCAGGACGCCGGCAAGCCGCTGATGATCTCGCTCGAGGAGCAGAATCAGGTGGCCATGCGTGTGTCCGACAAGGGCCAGGCGCTGTTCTTCGATCTCGACAGTGGCGCTGAATTGAGGCGTGTCGATCTGCCGCTGCCTGCGGGCGCCACCGTGACGTCTATTGGCGAAGACCAGCCGGGTCATCCGCTGGTGGCCGTGGGTCTGTCCAACGGTCAGGCGCTGGTGTTCCGTCACACCTATAAAGTCAGCTACCCCGATGGCAAGAAAACCATCAGCCCGGCCATCGAATATCCCTATGGCGAGGCACCGATCGCACTGAACGAAAGCGGCGGCGCGCTGGAGCATGTCAGCCTCAACGCCACCGATTCGACGCTGATGCTGGTCGGCTCCACCGGCTCGCAACTCAATGTGCTGTCGCTGACCAGCGAAGAAAACATGATGACCGGCGAAGTCACCAACGAGCAGACGCGCATCGATCTGCCGCAGATGACCGAGCCGGTGAAAAACATCTTCGTCGACCCGCGCCAGCAGTGGCTGTACGTGGTCAACGGGCGTGCCCAGGCCGACGTGTTCAGCCTGCGCGACAAGAGCCTCAACGGGCGCTACAAACTGCTGGAAAACGCTGACGCCCAAGTCACCGCCACCGCGCAGCTGGTCGGCGGTATTTCGCTGATCGTCGGCGATTCCAAGGGCGGTCTGGCCCAGTGGTTCATGGCCCGCGATACCGATGGCGAGCAGCGTCTGAAGCAGATCCGCACCTTCCAGATGGGCACCACGCCGATCGTTGAAATCGCTGCCGAAGAACGCCGCAAAGGTTTCCTCGCCCTCGATGCCAGCGGCAAGCTCGGCGTGTTCCACAGCACCGCGCACCGTACGTTGCTGGTCGATCAGGTGGTTGAAGGCCAGGGCCTGTTTGGTCTGTCGCCGCGCGCCAACCGAGTGATCGTCGAAGCCGGCGGCAAGCTGCAGCCGTTGCTGCTCGACAATCCGCACCCGGAAGTATCGTGGAGCGCGCTGTGGAGCAAGGTCTGGTACGAGAACTACGACGAGCCTAAATACGTCTGGCAATCGACCGCCGCCAACACCGATTTCGAACCGAAACTGAGCCTCTCGCCGCTGACCTTCGGCACCCTGAAAGCCGCGTTCTACGCCATGCTGCTGGCCGCGCCACTGGCCGTCGCTGCGGCGATCTACACCGCGTACTTCATGGCCCCCGGCATGCGCCGCAAGGTCAAACCGGTGATCGAGTTGATGGAGGCGATGCCGACGGTGATCCTCGGTTTCTTCGCTGGTCTGTTCCTCGCGCCATACGTAGAGGGCCATCTGCCGGGCATCTTCAGCCTGCTGATGTTGCTGCCGATCGGCATTCTGGTCGCCGGTTTCACCTTCAGCCGTCTGCCTGAATCGATCCGCCTGAAAGTTCCGGACGGCTGGGAAAGTGCGTTGCTGATTCCGGTGATTCTGTTTGTGGGCTGGCTGTCGCTGTACATGAGCCCGTTCATGGAGAACTGGTTCTTCGGCGGTGATATGCGCATGTGGATCTCCCACGACCTGGGCATCACCTACGACCAGCGCAACGCTCTGGTGGTCGGTCTGGCCATGGGTTTTGCGGTGATCCCGAACATCTACTCGATCGCCGAAGACGCCGTGTTCAGCGTGCCGCGCGGCCTGACCCTGGGTTCGCTGGCCCTCGGTGCGACGCCGTGGCAGACCATGACCCGCGTGGTGATCCTGACCGCCAGCCCGGGGATTTTCTCGGCGCTGATGATCGGCATGGGCCGTGCGGTCGGCGAAACCATGATCGTGCTGATGGCCACCGGCAACACCCCGGTCATGGAGATGAACCTGTTCGAAGGCCTGCGCACCCTGGCCGCCAACGTCGCGGTGGAAATGCCCGAGTCGGAAGTCGGCGGCAGCCACTACCGCGTGCTGTTCCTCTCGGCGCTGGTGCTGCTGTTGTTCACCTTCGTCATGAACACCCTGGCAGAACTGATTCGTCAGCGTCTGCGCAAGAAATACTCGTCGCTTTAAGCAAAGGTAGAAGTCTGTGAAACAGAACTCCCTGAAAGGATGGTTCAAGAGCGGCGCCCCGGGCGTCTGGATCAGCGGTGGCGCGGTGTCCATCGCGGTCATCATGACCATTGGCCTGTTGGCGGTGATTGCCGTGCGCGGTCTCGGTCACTTCTGGCCGGCGGATCTGATCCACGCGCATTACGACGTACCGGGCCAGGCCAATCACCTGGTGATCGGCGAAGTGGTGCAGAAAGAAGAAGTGCCGCGCGCACGTCTGAAGAGCGCCGGTTTGCCAGTGCCTGACGAAGGTCCGGAATTCATGACCCGCGAGCTGATCAAGGTCGGCAACCGTGACCTGAACGGCAACGACTTCACGTGGATCGTCGGCGAGTGGCTGACCAAGCAGACCACACCGCCAGAATTGATGGCGATCGAGCGTCGCGAGTGGGGCAACTTCTACGGCTATCTGGTCAACGTCAAACAGGATGGCAAGGTCATCGCCGAGGGCGAGGCCGCATGGCCTGAACTGCAAGCGCGCATCGACCGTGTGAACGATCTGGCGGCTCAGCTGAAGACGCTGGAAAAAACCGACATCGGCGCGATCAACGCCGGCCTCGAACGCATCCGTCTGCATGGCCGCAAACTCGAGCTGGAAGGCAAGCTCGACGCCACCGCACAAGCGGACATGGAGTCCGAGCGCGCCGAGCTGGATGCGCGCTACAAAGATATCGAAGCACGTCTGTCTGATTTGCATGCTCAGTTCAACCGCGACGCCTTGACCGCCCGTGACGCCAACGGCAAGGAAATCGAAATCGGTCTGGGCAAAGTCGTGCATGCCTACCAGCCAAACGGCATGAGCACTTTGACCAAGGTTGGTTTCTACTTCAGCAAGATCTGGGAATTCCTCTCCGACGACCCGCGTGAAGCGAACACCGAAGGCGGGATCTTCCCGGCGATCTTCGGCACCGTGATGATGACCCTGATCATGGCGATGATCGTCACCCCGTTCGGCGTGCTGGCGGCGGTGTACCTGCGCGAATACGCCAAGCAGAACACCCTGACCCGTGTCATTCGCATCGCGGTGAACAACCTCGCCGGCGTACCGGCGATCGTCTACGGCGTGTTCGGTCTGGGCTTCTTCGTCTACGTGCTGGGTGGCTCGGTCGACCGCTTGTTCTTCCCTGAAGCTCTGCCGGCGCCGACCTTCGGTACGCCGGGCCTGCTCTGGGCTTCGCTGACCCTCGCGCTGCTGGCGGTACCGGTGGTGATCGTGGCGACCGAAGAAGGTCTGGCGCGGATTCCGCGTACCGTGCGTGAAGGTTCGTTGGCCCTCGGCGCGACCAAAGCGGAAACGCTGTGGAAAATCGTTATCCCGATGGCCAGCCCGGCCATGATGACCGGCATGATCCTCGCCGTGGCCCGTGCCGCCGGTGAAGTGGCGCCGCTGATGCTGGTAGGGGTGGTGAAGCTGGCGCCGTCGTTGCCGGTGGACGGCAACTACCCGTACCTGCACCTGGACCAGAAGATCATGCACCTGGGCTTCCACATTTATGACGTCGGCTTCCAGAGCCCCAACGTCGAAGCAGCCCGCCCGCTGGTGTACGCCACCGCGCTGCTGCTGGTGCTGGTTATCGCGACGCTGAACCTGTCGGCGGTGTATATCCGCAACCACCTGCGTGAAAAATACAAAGCACTGGATAGCTAAAGCCATTAGCCACAAGCGGCAAGCTACAAGCCGCTTTTGCTCAAACTTGCAGCTTGCAGCCAGAAGCTTGCAGCTACGAACGGAGTGAGAACCATGCAGCACGAAACACACAGCCACGGCATCAACATGTCTGCCCTGGGCCGCGACAAGCAGAGCCTGGACCTGGCGCAGGAAACCGTTGCCATCGAAGTGCCGGGCCTGAGCCTGTACTACGGCGAGAAACAGGCACTGTTCGACGTCAGCATGAACATCCCGAAACAGCGCGTGACCGCGTTCATCGGCCCGTCGGGCTGCGGTAAGTCGACGCTGCTGCGTACCTTCAACCGGATGAACGATCTGGTCGACGGCTGCCGTGTCGAGGGCGCGATCAACCTGTACGGCAACAACATCTATCGCAAGGGTGAAGACGTTGCCGAACTGCGTCGTCGCGTCGGCATGGTGTTCCAGAAGCCCAACCCGTTTCCGAAGACCATCTACGAAAACGTGGTGTATGGCCTGCGCATCCAGGGCATCAACAAGAAGCGCATCCTCGACGAAGCCGTCGAGTGGGCGTTGAAAGGCGCGGCATTGTGGGACGAGGTCAAAGACCGTCTGCACGACTCGGCCCTCGGCCTGTCCGGTGGTCAGCAACAGCGTCTGGTCATCGCCCGCACCATCGCGGTTGAGCCTGAAGTGTTGCTGCTCGACGAGCCGTGCTCCGCTCTCGACCCCATCTCGACGCTGAAAGTCGAAGAGCTGATCTACGAGCTGAAGTCCAAGTTCACCATCGTCATCGTTACCCATAACATGCAACAGGCGGCACGGGTGTCCGACTACACCGCGTTCATGTACATGGGCAAACTGGTGGAATTCGGCGACACCGATACTCTGTTCACCAATCCGGCGAAGAAGCAGACCGAAGACTACATCACCGGTCGCTATGGCTGATTGGGGCAGCCGCAAGCTTCAAGCTTCAAGCGGCAAGAAAGATGCGGTGCGATATCAGGACTTACACATAACTGCTTGAAGCTTGCAGCTTGAAGCTTGCAACTTTCGCGGAGCGAACAATGATTTCTAAAGAAGGCCTTACCCATCACATCTCTGCGCAGTTCAACGCCGAGCTTGAGGAAGTGCGCAGCCACCTCCTGGCCATGGGCGGGCTGGTCGAGAAGCAGGTCAACGACGCGGTGACCGCGCTGATCGAGGCCGATTCCGGCCTGGCTCAGCAGGTCCGTGAGATCGATGACCAGATCAATCAGATGGAACGCAACATCGACGAAGAATGCCTGCGCATTCTCGCCCGTCGGCAGCCGGCGGCGTCTGACCTGCGTTTGATCATCAGCATTTCCAAGTCGGTGATCGACCTTGAGCGTATCGGCGACGAAGCCACCAAGATCGCCCGTCGTGCCATCCAGTTGTGCGAAGAAGGCGAAGCGCCGCGTGGTTACGTCGAGGTTCGTCACATTGGTGACCAGGTACGCAACATGGTGCGCGATGCGCTGGACGCCTTCGCCCGTTTCGATGCCGATCTGGCCTTGTCGGTGGCGCAGTACGACAAGATCATCGACCGCGAATACAAAACCGCCCTGCGTGAGCTGGCCACCTACATGATGGAAGACCCGCGCTCTATCTCACGGGTGCTGAGCATCATCTGGGTCCTGCGCTCGCTGGAGCGTATCGGCGACCATGCGCGCAACATCTCCGAACTGGTGATCTACCTGGTGCGCGGCACCGACGTGCGCCACATGGGCCTCAAGCGCATGAAGGAAGAAGTTGAGGGCACAAGCGCTGAAACCGCTAATGTTCCGGGCGAAGCTGACGATAAGTAAGATTGCCTGAGAAAAGCGCCCGGCCCTCTGGCCGGGCGTTTTTGTTTGTGCTTTTCACAAGGCAGATCGAATTAAAAAGCAGCACCCGCGAACGAAAAGTCCCGGCGTGACTGAAGAGTTTTGGCAATGTGCCATCAGCCAGCGTTATGCTTGCCGGGATTTTAATAGGGGTGTTGGATGAGCAAGATCAGTGTGTTGGTCGTGGACGATGCTTCGTTCATTCGTGACCTGGTGAAAAAGTGCCTGCGTAATTACTTCCCGGGGATCCGCACCGAGGACGCCATCAACGGCAAAAAGGCCCAGGCCATGCTGGCCAAAGAGGCTTTCGACCTGGTGCTGTGCGACTGGGAAATGCCGGAAATGTCCGGCCTCGAACTGCTGACCTGGTGCCGCGAGCAGGACAACCTCAAGACCATGCCGTTCGTCATGGTCACCAGCCGTGGCGACAAGGAAAACGTGGTCCAGGCGATTCAGGCCGGCGTTTCCGGCTACGTCAGCAAGCCGTTCACCAACGAGCAGCTGCTGACCAAGGTCAAGCAGGCACTGAACAAGGTCGGCAAGCTCGACACCTTGATGAACAGCGCGCCGACCAAGATGAATTCGGCGTTCGGCAACGATTCCCTGAGCGCGTTGACCGGCGGCAAGCCTGCCGTGGTTGGCGGCGCTGCAGCCAGGCCTGCCGCTGCTGCCCCCGCTCCAGCCGCTGCACCGTCGCGCGGTTTGCTCAACAGCCCGCCAGTTCAGGCGCCCGGTGCATCCAAGGCGCCGGTGGGCGGTCGTGGGCAGGGCCAGCTGCGGTTGCCGAGCGGCAATCAGCAATGCGTGATCAAGGCCTTGAGCATCAAGGAAGCCCTGCTGGTAGTGAAGCGCACCGAAACCCTGCCGCAGATCCTCGACAGCGCCGTGCTCGATCTGGAGCAGGGCGACAACGCCGAGATCGCGCGCCTCAATGGTTACCTGCACGCCATCGTCGCCCACGAGCAGAAAGCCGACAGCGACTGGCTGCAACTGACCTTCCGCTTCGTCGACCAGGATGCGCAGAAGCTCGACTACATCTCGCGCCTGATCGCCCGGGGCACGGCGCAGAAGCACTTCGTACCCGGCGCGTAAGCTTCGTCGCCCGATAGGCCGCCTTCGCGAGCAGGCTCGCTCCCACCCTGGAACGCATTCCAAATGTGGGAGCGAGCCTGCTCGCGAAGGGGCCAGCCGAAACACCACCCATCTCCCGCGCTGGGCAATTTGAAACATCTGTCGACTAGCCTGGTCTGTCTCAGCTGCTAGGCTGATTCCCAGGCCTTCCTTCGACAGACTTTTGCCCATGCTCGCGCGCCTGCTGTTTTTCTGCGGTCTCTGCCTGGCCTCCCAGCTGGCGATGGCCATGACCATCTACAAATCCACCGATGCCAATGGCGTGGTCTCGTACAGTGACCGCCCGAGCAAAGGCGCGAAGGTGTTCGTGTTTCAGGATCGCATGGTCGAGCGCCTCGACCGCCAGGTGTACCTGGACATCAAGAAGCAGAAGGGCGTTGATGTAGTGTTTGCGCGCAACGATCTGTACGCGCCGGTCGAGGTTGCCCTGGCCTTCATCGGCACGAGCAATGTGCGTGGCGCGCCAGCGCAGGCGATCCGTCGCGTGCTGCCACCGCGCAGCAATACGCGGCTGGCGCTGCTGACGGCGATCAGCCGCGACCAGCCGCTGGTGTACTCGCCGCAGTTCCAGTATTCGCTGGGCGACCCCGCAGGCACCGCGCAGAGCTATCGCTATCCGCTGCCCTGGCGTGGCGGGCCGTTTCGCCTGAGTCAGGGCGCCAACGGCCAGTACAGCCACTATGGGCCGAAGAACCGCTACGCCATGGACATCGCCATGCCGGTGGGCACGCCGATCATCGCCGCGCGAGCGGGAGTGGTGGTCAAGACCGAGAACTCCCAGAGCGGACGCGGCACCGATGCCTCCGGCAATTTCGTGCGGGTGCTGCACGACGACGGCACCATGGGAGTGTACCTGCATCTGAAACAGGGTTCGGTGAGTGTGCGCGAAGGACAACGGGTCAAGGTCGGCAGCCCGCTGGCGCTGTCCGGCAACACCGGCAACAGCAGCGGCCCGCACCTGCATTTCGTGGTGCAGCGCAATACCGGCGAAGGGCTGGTGTCGATTCCCTATCAGTTCAACCAGCCGCTGGGGGCGTTGCCCAACTTTGCGTTGGGCAAGCAGTAGGCGCGATAGGGTGTTGAGGGTTTTTGTGGCGAGGGGATTTATCCCCGTTGGGCCGCGAAGCGGCCCCAAATATTGCGACTCTGTACTAACTGACTGCATTCAATGGTTTTGGGACGGCTGCGCCGTCCAACGGGGATAAATCCCCTCGCCACAAGAGCTCCCCAAACTCCCATCAATCCAGCATCAACACCTTGGCCAGGACAATCTTCGGCCCTTTCATTTTCTTGATGATGATGCGCAGGCCTTCGACTTCCAGCACTTCTTCCTCTTCCGGCACCCGTTTCAGGGTTTCGTAGACCAGCCCGGCGAGGGTTTCCGCTTCGATGTGATCCAGATCGATGCCGAGCAGGCGCTCGACCTTGAACAACGGCGTATCGCCACGCACCAGCAACTTGCCCGGCTGATAAGCGAGGATGCCGCGCTCTGCCTTGCGGTGTTCGTCCTGGATATCGCCGACCAGCACTTCCAGCACGTCTTCCATGGTCAGGTAGCCGATGATGTTGCCGTCAGCCTCCTCGACCACGGCGAAGTGCGAGCCGCCCTTGCGGAACTGCTCCAGCAGTTGCGACAGCGGCATGTGCCGCGATACGCGCTCCAGCGGGCGGGTCAGCTCGGCCAGGTTGAACGACTTGGGAATGTGGTCCAGCGCGGCCAGTTCCAGCAGCAGATCCTTGATGTGCAGCAGGCCGACGAACTCCTGGCGCTCGCTGTCGTACACCGGATAACGGCTGAACTTGTGGCGACGGAACATCGCCAGGATTTCCTTCAGCGGCGCATTGAATTCGAGGGTGATCAGGTCTTCGCGGGAGTTGGCCCAGTCGACCACTTCCAGCTCGCCCATTTCCACGGCCGAGGCCAATACGCGCATGCCCTGATCGCTGGGATCCTGGCCACGGCTGGAGTGCAGGATCAGTTTCAGTTCTTCGCGGCTGTAATGGTGTTCATGGTGCGGGCCGGGTTCGCCTTGCCCGGCGATACGCAGAATCGCGTTGGCGCTGGCATTGAGCAGGTAGATCGCCGGGTACATCGCCCAGTAGAACAGGTACAGCGGCACCGCCGTCCACAGCGACAGCAGCTCGGGTTTGCGGATCGCCCACGACTTGGGCGCCAGCTCGCCGACCACGATGTGCAGGTACGAAATGATGAAGAACGCGGTGAAGAACGACACGCCTTTAATGATCTCGGGCGAGTCGACGCCGACCGCGCTCAGCAGCGGTTCGAGAATATGCGCAAATGCCGGTTCACCGACCCAGCCCAAGCCAAGGGAGGCGAGGGTGATGCCGAGCTGGCACGCCGACAGGTAGGCATCGAGCTGACTGTGCACGGTGCGCAGGATGTGCCCGCGCCAGCCGTGTTGTTCAGCGATGGCCTCGACCCGGGTCGAGCGCAGTTTGACCATGGCGAATTCCGCCGCAACGAAAAAGCCGTTGAGCAACACCAGGATCAGAGCAAAAAGGATCATGCCGAAGTCGGCGAAAATGGTAGCGAGGGACAAGCCAGGGGAAGGGTCCATGATGGAGTTTTGCGGGTTCCGTGTGATTCGAAAGTGGGGAGAAACAGCGCCTGAAAGGCAGGCACAAGTCAGCCAATGTAGCGGCTGACCGTGCGATTGCCTAGTGGCGTGTGCCGGGCGGCATCACTCGGTGGCGCTGATCGCCCGTGCGCTGGCCATCTGGGCCGGGGCGAAATGGCAGGTGAAGGTGCTGCCGTGACCGGGCACGCTGCTGATCTCCATGCGTGCGCGGTGGCGCAGCAGCACGTGCTTGACGATGGCCAGGCCGAGGCCGGTGCCGCCGGTGTTGGAATTGCGGCTGGAGTCGACGCGGTAGAAACGTTCAGTCAGGCGCGGCAAGTGTTTGCCGTCGATGCCGATGCCGGAATCCTGCACGCTCAGGTGCGCGCCCTGATCGTCGCCCCACCAGCGAATGCGGATGTTGCCCTCGGCCGGGGTGTACTTGACCGCGTTGAACACCAGATTGGAAAACGCACTGCGTAGTTCGGCCTCGCTGCCCTTGAGCAGCACTCCGGCATTGGCCTCGAGGCTGATGCGCTGGTTCTTCGCTCCCGACAACTGCTGCGCATCGCTGGTGATCGATTGCAGTAGCGTGTCGATCTGCACCGGCTGGTTGTCCGACGGGTAGTCGGTGGCTTCCAGTTTCGCCAGCAACAACAGGTCGTTGAGCAGCGTCTGCATGCGCCCGCCCTGTTGCTGCATCTGTTGCAGGGCTCGGCTCCAGCGCGGGTTCACTTCCTCGACATTGTCGAGCAGGGTTTCCAGATAGCCGCAGATCACCGTCAGCGGTGTGCGCAGCTCGTGGGAGACGTTGGCGATGAAGTCCTTGCGCATCTGTTCCAGCTGATGAATGCGCGTGACATCGCGCACCAGCATCAGGTGTTCATTGTTGCCGTAGCGGGTCAGGTACAGCTGAATGCGCACGCGATCGTTGGTCGGCGAAGGGATTTCCAATGGCTCGGCGAAGCTGTCCTGCTCGAAGTATTCCTTGAAGCGCGGATGGCGCACCAGGTTGGTCACCGGTTGGCCGCTGTCCTGCGGAGTCTTCAGGCCGAGCAGGGTTTCGGCGGCGCGGTTCCACCATTCGAGGTTGCCGTCGCTGTCGAGCATGATGACCGCGTCTTTCAGCGCGGCGGTGGACTCCTGTACCCGGTCGATCACCGCTTGCAGACGTCCGCGCACCCGTTGGTCGCGGCGTTGCAGGTGATAGATGCTGTCGAACACCTCGCCCCACAGACCATAGCCATCGGGCGGTGCTTCGTCGGGTTGATGCTGGCGCAGCCATTCGTGCAGACGCAGCAGTTGCTTGAGCGTCCAGGCCAGATAAAGCCCCAGACCCGCTGCGAGGCTCCAGCCGTAATAGCCGGTGATCAGGCCGATCACCAGGCAGGCGGTGACCAGCAACAGCATGTGGCGAATCAGGGTGCCATGCCAGTTTTGATTCACAGAGGCGTCCTTAGCCGCAGCTTCAAGTTTCAAGCCGCAAGCTCCAAGCTAAAACGGATCGGCTTTCACTTGCCGCTTGTAGCTGGAAACTTGCAGCTGCTTTTACGCTTTTGTGGAGAACCGATAACCGGTGCCGCGCACGGTTTGTACCAGATTTTCGTAAGCGTCGCCGAGGGCCTTGCGCAGGCGGCGGATGTGCACGTCGACGGTGCGCTCTTCGACATAGACGTTGCCGCCCCAGACCTGGTCGAGCAACTGGCCACGGGTGTAGGCGCGTTCCTGATGGGTCATGAAGAATTGCAGCAGGCGGTATTCGGTCGGGCCCATTTCGGCGGGCTTGCCGTCGATGGTCACGCGGTGGCTGATCGGGTCGAGCAGCAGGCCGCCGACTTCGATCGGCGCTTCGCCATCGGTCGGTCCGGCGCGGCGCAGCACAGCCTTGAGGCGGGCGACCAGTTCACGCGGCGAAAACGGTTTGGTGATGTAGTCGTCGGCGCCGACTTCCAGGCCCTGGATCTTGTTGTCCTCTTCGCCTTTGGCGGTGAGCATGATGATCGGGATGTCGCCGGTCAGCTCGTCACGCTTGAGGCGCCGGGCCAGTTCGATGCCTGAGGTGCCGGGCAGCATCCAGTCGAGCAGGATCAGGTCCGGTTTGCGGTCGACGATGATGGCGTGGGCCTGCTGCGAGTTCTCTGCCTCGAGGCAGTCATAGCCGGCCATTTCCAACGCCACGGCGATCATTTCGCGAATGGGCGCTTCGTCGTCGACGATCAGAATGCTCCTGCCAACCATGCCTTAATCCTCTTGTCATTTAACTGTCTTGCGCCGCATTAGATAACGGAATTATTGCAGTCGTGTGACAGTATTTCAGAGTGGCGGCGTTTGTGCTGATCCTGGACTAAGCTCCAAGTCCGAATCCTGACAACCACAAAAGAAGGTTTCCATGACTCAGATGACTGCTTCGTTCAAAGCCCTGCTGATGGCTGCCGCCCTGACATTGCCGGGGCTGGCCATGGCGGCCGATCCGGCGATGGAAAAGGACGGCATGTATACCGACCACAAGGGCATGACCCTGTACACCTTCGCCAAGGACTCCGCTGGCAAGTCCGCGTGCAATGACACGTGCGCGGCAAACTGGCCGCCGCTAATGGCGACAGCGAATGACAAGTCGATGGGGGACTGGACGGTAATCACTCGTGATGATGGCAGCAAGCAATGGGCCTACCAGGGCATGCCGCTGTACACCTTTGTGATGGACAAGAAGGCCGGCGACATGACCGGCGACGGCAAAATGGACGGCGCGTGGAAAGTCGCCAAGGCCAAATAACCACGGTCCAAAACCCTGTGGGAGCGAGCCTGCTCGCGAAGCGTTGTGTCAGTTATCGCAGAGGTGACTGACATGACGCCTTCGCGAGCAGGCTCGCTCCCACAGGTGTCATGCATTAGCGCAGCGCGTAATCCAGCACGATCCCGACAAATATCGCCAACCCTGCCCAGTGGTTATGCAGAAACGCCTGGAAGCAACGCATGCGGTCCTTGCTGCGCGTGTACCAGAACTCCCACGCATAACATCCGGCCGCTACGAGCAAACCAAGGTGGAACCAGATCCCCAGCTCGAACTTCGATCCGGCCAGGACCAGGCAGCCCAGTGACAACGCCTGCAAGCTGAGGATGATCACCCGATCCGCTTCGCCAAACAGGATTGCCGTGGATTTCACACCGATCTTCAGGTCGTCATCGCGATCGGTCATCGCGTAATAAGTGTCGTAGCCCACCGTCCAAAGCAGATTGGCGATCCACAGCAACCACGCCGCCGCCGGCAATTCTCCGGTCTCAGCGGTAAAGGCCATTGGCATGCCCCAGGAAAACGCCGCGCCCAGCACCACTTGCGGGTAGTAGGTGTAGCGCTTCATGAACGGATAAGTGAATGCCAGCGCCAGACCGCCCAGCGACAGCCAGATCGTCGGCGCGTTGGTGCACAGCACCAGCAGAAAACTGATGCCCATCAGCACGGCAAAGAACACCAGCGCTTCCTTCGAGCTGATCCGGCCAGCGGCGAGCGGCCGTTGCGCGGTGCGTTTGACGTGGCCGTCGACCTTGCGGTCGGCCCAATCGTTGATCACGCAGCCGCCGGCACGGGTCAGCACCACGCCGAGGACGAAGATGACAATGTTGGCCAGCGACGGCGAACCCTTGCCGGCAATCCACAACGCCCACAGCGTCGGCCACAGCAGCAGGTAAATGCCGATCGGCTTGTCCATGCGCGTCAACTGAACGAAATCCCAGGCGCGCGGGTTCAGACGGTTGAGGGACTTGAGCAGGCTCTGATACATCAGCAGTTCTCCGGATGGGCGCGAGCGACGTCCCACAGGCTCGGCAGGAAGATTTCCGCGACCAGCACGCTCAGCGCGCCACGGTCGAAACGCGAACGCCGGCCCCACAGCTCAGGGGTTTTCACCACTGGCGGCAACCATTGCTCGGGGTAGCGGCAGACTTCAATGGCGCGGCGCTGAAATGCGCGATCACAAAACAGCAATTCGCCCAGCGAGCGGCTGCCCAGTTCATCCATGTGCAAGCCATCGCCTTGCAGGGCCGCCCGCGAGGCAACGCTGCGGGCAAACACCCAGGCCTCGCCGTGGCCGCGCAAATACACCTCACGCACCCAGCCTTCGCTGCCCTCGGCCAGCTCCAGTGCCGCGCATTCATCAGCGCGCAAGGTGTCCCAGCCTTCGAACAGCGGCGACACGCTGAAGCCGTCCTCGGACAAACGGGTCAAACGGCGGGTCAGCGAACCTTCGTCGAACAACCAGTCGAGGGTCAACGGATCGGGGCGGGGCGTCAGGCGGTCTTGGGTCAGCCAGAGCGGGGCGGGGCAGGCATTTGAATGTTGCACAATGAGTCATTATTGGCCGCAAATGAGGCGGCGAGCTTACCATGGCAGGCGACAGGATTGAGCGGCGCCGGCCGCCGTTGCGCCGAACAGGCTTGCATCTGCGCGGCACCCTCAGTACAAAACGCCCTGAGCCGGATGGCAACGCAGCACCCATCGACCGTCCGCGCCGGCACTACGCCTGAACCCTGAGGAAGTACCTGAATGAAGAAGTGGCAATGTATCGTCTGTGGCCTGATCTATAACGAAGCCGATGGCTGGCCGGATGACGGCATCGCGCCGGGCACCCGCTGGGAAGACGTACCGGCAGACTGGCTGTGCCCCGACTGCGGCGTCGGCAAAATGGACTTCGAAATGATCGAAATCAACTAAGCAAATCAGAGGAGTAAGGCATGAGCGCACCAGTCGTCATCATCGGCACCGGGCTTGCGGGCTACAACCTGGCCCGCGAGTTTCGCAAGCTCGACAGCGAAACCCCGCTGCTGCTGATCACCGCCGATGACGGCCGCTCTTACTCCAAGCCGATGCTCTCCACCGGTTTCGGCAAGAACAAGGATGCCGACGGCCTGAGCATGGCCGAGCCCGGCGTCATGGCCGAGCAGTTGAAGGCCGAAGTGCGCACCCACACGCGCATCAGCGGCATCGACGCTGGCCACAAACGCTTGTGGATCGGCGAAGAAGCCGTGCCCTATCGCGACCTGATTCTGGCCTGGGGCGCGGAAACCGTGCGTGTGCCGATCGAAGGCGACGGCGCGGAACTGGTGTTCCCGATCAACGATCTGGAAGACTACGCGCGCTTCCGTGCCGCAGCAGCGGGCAAGCGTCGGGTGTTGTTGCTCGGCGCCGGGCTGATCGGCTGTGAATTTGCCAATGACCTGATCCTCGGCGGCTACGAAGTGCAATTGGTCGCGCCGTGCGAACAGGTCATGCCGATGCTATTGCATCCTGCCGCTGCGGCGGCCGTTCAGGCCGGGCTGGAAAGTATCGGGGCGAAGTTTCACCTCGGCCCGGTGCTGACCCGCCTGGAGAAAGTCGCCGATGGCCTGGAAGCGCACCTGTCCGATGGCCAGATCATCCCCTGCGATGTAGTGGTCTCGGCGATCGGCCTGCGCCCGCGCATCGATCTGGCGGCAGCTGCCGGCGTGCAGGTCAATCGCGGCGTGATGGTCGATCGTTACCTGAAAACCTCCCACGCCAACATCTACGCCCTGGGCGATTGCGCCGAAGTCGACGGGCTCAATCTGCTTTACGTGATGCCGCTGATGAGCTGCGCCCGCGCATTGGCGCAAACCCTCGCTGGTAACTCGACCGCGGTCAGCTACGGGCCGATGCCGATCACCGTGAAAACCCCGGTGTGCCCGCTGGTGGTTTCGCCGCCGCCACGGGGCAGCGAAGGCGTTTGGAGCGTCGAAGGGCAGGGCGCCGACGTCAAAGCGCTGTGCCACGGTGCCGACGGTCAGTTGCTCGGTTACGCCCTGACCGGCGGGGCGGTCATGGAAAAACTGGCCCTGAACAAACAGCTGCCGCCGCTGCTGGCGTAAATGCCGGTCGTTCTGTCGCAAACACCGCTCTTTTGCCCCGACAAAGGTCTTGGGGAGACTGGCGCCGCCGTTGGCGGCGTGCCATTCTCACTCCCGTCTGCCGCAGAGTAGAGCCTGCGGCGCCTTGGGCGCTGTTCCAACGAGAACAGCACGGACATAACAACAAAAAACCGTCAAAGGGGCTTCACTAATGCGTAAACCAGAACTCGCCGCTGCAATCGCCGAAAAGGCAGACCTGACCAAAGAACAGGCCAACCGCGTCCTCAACGCCGTCCTCGAAGAAATCACCGGCGCCCTGCACCGCAAGGACAGCGTGACGCTGGTCGGCTTCGGCACCTTCCTGCAACGCCACCGCGGCGCCCGCACCGGCAAAAACCCGCAGACCGGCGAACCGGTCAAGATCAAGGCCAGCAACACCGTGGCATTCAAGCCAGGCAAATCGTTGAAAGACAGCGTCAATCCTTGATGGCGGCGTGCTCCCCTGAATGACGGGGAGAACCGCAAATGAGAAATGGGCACACCGATTGCGGTCGGGTGCCCATTTTTTGTGGTTGGAGCATTCGTCTAGATCAGACGGAGAAGAAGTAACGCGTCAGGTGAAAGAAGAGCGGTGCCGCGAAGCATATCGAGTCCATCCAATCGAGGATTCCGCCGTGACCTTTGATCATTGTGCCCCAGTCCTTCGCGCTCAGACTGCGTTTGATAGCGGACATGACCACGCTGCCTAGCCAGCTTGCGGCAGTCATTGGGACTTAAGCGTCGGGCAGCACGCCGACTACTCGGTCATCCGAACTGTTAATCGCAATGGCTTATCCTGGAATTGCTCAATTCGTAGCCTGCCCAGAATTTCATCGTTCGTACTCTGCCCTTTGCATACCAATTCATATTTGAAGACTTTACTTAACCGGGAGTCCGCATATTTACACTCGACTGAAAGCAAGTTCTCGTTCGACCCATGCTCGTCCAGTGGTTCATCTGCCAGGTCATTAATATGTATCCAGACGGCGCTTAAGCCAAGTTTCTCTGGATCCTCGGTCATGTCCATGATCCAGATTTTGATTTCGCTGAGGAGCGTGAGACAGCCCCCAATGCTGGGAAGTAATTTGACGTTGAACTTGGCGGTCTGCGCAGTGGGTTGCCAAGGTTGTTTAAATTTTTTGACTCCAAGGTTGGGGTCTCTTGCGTAGTTTTCTGGCGCGTAACAGTAATATGGGGAAAACGGCTGATAGTACGCTTCGGCGGTGACGCTAAAATTCGCAGGGATGTCCATGTTCAGTGTCGCCGAACTGGAGAACGAGTTGCATCCAGTTCCAAATATTATGAAGCTGGCCAATAACAAAGCGCGGATCGAGTGCGTTGCAGTCGCGAAGTTTAACTTGGGGGATAACGAGAGCATCGGTACTTCCTTGTTGACTGATTAAGTTAAATGAACGAATCAATATCCAGCTGAAACGGCGCGCCAACTGCATGTCCACCGGTCATCGCGGCGATAGCGGCGTCGTGGTCTTCAGCGGCTGGCGGGATCATCGCCAGTTGCTCCTGAACCAGGTTTTCAGGGTGGGCGTTCCAGCGCAGCAAACTTTCCTCGACCCATTCGGGCTGGTCGGCATAGCTGCCGTAAACGTCGGTCTCAGTGACCCGTTGACTGCGCAGCGCTGTCAGGCGGGCCTTGGTCATGCTGATCTTGTCTATTTCCTGATTGAGCATCAGCGTCTTGTGCACGCGCTCCTGCTCTCGCACGTAAGAACGGTGGTTGTTTTGCAGATCGCGCTTAACGGCCCGCAGCTGTTGCTGAATATTCTCCAGCGCGCTGCTGATCCACTCGAATTCGCGATTGGTCACCAGCGAACGCTTGAGCTGCAGTGCTTCCTGCCAACGGCGCAAGCTGGCCCAGCAGCCGGGGATGTAGCTGCCGACCATTGAGTGGTGACCCCGGTCGAACAACTGCCGCAGAAACGATCCGCGTTCGGGCAAGCCGTTGGTAGCGCGCAGGGCCTTGGCGCAGCCGTGATCGACGATCGTGCTGCAACCCGGCTCCCAGAGAAGGGAGGATCGGTGGTCCTTGTCGAACTCAACGGGCATGAAATGGCGCAAAGCACCGTGATGCCCATAGTCGTCGCCAAAGAAATTGATGATTCCCCAGATCAGCAGGCCGAGGCCGGCGACCGGGTTGAAGCCCAGCACCACGGCGTTGGTTGCGTACATCGGCCCAGGCTTGGCAAAGGTGTTCATCCAGGTCGCCGGCACGCTCGGTACCGGATCGTTCTGATTGACGATGCGGTGATGCACCAGCGATCTGGCGCTTTCGATGAAGGTGGTGTCGCCGGCGCGGGGGGCGCCGTAGGTGTAGAGCACGATTTGCGGGGAGAACTCCAGGTTGCGTCTCAGCATCTCGGACAGGATCAGTGCAACTGCACCGCCCAGACTGTGACCCGTGATCAGAAGCTTTTGCCCGCTGTAGAATTTTTCCAGATAAGTCACGATAAATGGATAAGCCGCCAAGGCGCCACCGTAGAAACCGCGGTGCACTTTGCCTTCGCCTTCGGCAAAGGGAACCTGATAGGCATCCCCGTCACGCAAGCCGTCGGGCCAGATCTCACTGGTACCTCGCACGCTGATCAGGATCAACTCGTCATGGTGGCAGATGAAAGCTTGGGTATCAGTACTGTTGTCTTTGTTACGGTCATCGAGACAGTGCAACTTGGCCGGGTGTTCTTGTTCGTCGCCCAACGCGGGGTCATTCACTTCGGGGTAAAGGTTCGGGTCGAACGGCACCACTTCCAGGCGTTTCGAATACGGCACGTCTTCGTACAGTGGGTAGTATTTCTGCGTTTGCGAGTCATCGACCTTCCACAACTCATCGAACTGCGGCAGCGCGTGGCCGAACCAGTTGCCGCTGCTGGGCTGTACCGGAAAGCTTACCGTGTCGGTCTGCACCGGTTGAGTGTTGGGTTCCTGTCCGAAATCGGTGTAGCTCAGCGTCGCCATAACCGACAGCTGATAAAGGTTAAGCGCGCAGAACGCTTCGCCTGTCGACAGCATTGGCCGTAGCGCTCTCATCGGCCGTACTTCCAGCACATGGTGTTGGTTCGGCAGCAGTGCGACGCCCTTGGGCGGCGGTGGGGAAAACCCCAGTTCGACGGTGGCCATCTCCGCCGCACTCAAGATTGTGTGCAGTCCGCCATCCGCAGAAGTTTTATCGACGAGCGTGAAGTCTCTGGACTTCGCCGCCGATCGCATGAGCTTGTGCGCCGCCCTCTTCGGAGGGTCGCGACGAGCAACCAGTGGTGGCAGGTGGGCGATGTGCTTTACCAGTTCACTGACTTCGACCTGACAGTACGCGTCGGTTTCGGGCAGGTCCCTGGCGGGGTTTGCCTGGGTGCGAGTGCCTGTTTTGTGGAAGAAGCGGGTTTTTTCGGCGCGGACTTGGAGTTCGGTGATGGGAAGGGGGTAGTCCAGTCTTTTTCTCAAGTCTCGATACAGCGCTTCTGCTCCTTGAAAAGGCTTATTCAGCTTGAGCACTACCGGGCCACAATGGTGGTTGTTTACCTTTGCCCAGCCTTTCGCATCCAGTTTTCCAGTATGAACGGTATCTTCGTAGTCGGTGATCTCATATGCCAAGCCGGCGTAGGGTGTGCCATCTCCGAACTCATTCACCAATTGAAAACTGGTCGAATGCCCGCGCATCGGGCAGGCGTGGATATCACCTTGCATGAAGGTGGTAACGCTTGTCGGTAAGGATTCAGCGTTCATGGAGTCTCGTCCGTGTTTTCGTTGCAACTTGGATAGATGGTGCAAATCCGTCCATCCACCATTCTGAAGGTGCTGAAGTCTTCATAATTTCCATTGCAATAACCACGCTGGTCCTCATAGCCTTCCCCCATACAGCGCTTCCAGCCACCAGGAACCTGGGCCCAAGTGTCCCCCCAACCAGGTTGCTCTTCATTCGCTAGGTTTATTTTCAACCTCACGGTTTTTCCTGGGAGTTGATCCAGTGTGTACGCGCCATGAGGGCGGCTCCGGGCTACATTTCCTTCTTGATCCATTCCTTTACATCTCAACATTTTTATTAGGTTACGCTTGGGGCTGACTGTCCGAAAAAACCACATGCATTCGCCTGTAAACTCACCCAGGCCGTCCTCGTTGAATGTGCCCTTTATTCGTTTCAGCAACTCTGGACGCACGAAAATTGAGGCGTAGTCCATGCTGAAGTTGCTTCGGCCTTTTCCATAAAAACCGATGACCTTGATTTCCACTTTGTTGAGCGCCAACGGACAATCGCTGACGGTTTTGTACAACTCGATTTCCGCAGTGCTTACATATTCCATGGTGGGTTTATTGAAGCTCACCCAGAAATCCGGCTTTCCTGGCACGCGGCAGGTTGCGCCCGCTGCGGGCAGGTAGATAGCCTTCAGCTCATATTTGAATCCGGGCGGAAAATCCGGAACAAACAAAAAGGTGTTCGGGGTCTTCACCGTCGTACAACCCACCAGCAAGCCCAGGCAACCACTCAGCAGCAACCCTCGTTTCAAGTTCCTCATCGACCTGCCTCTCCCTGCCAATACAACGCTTCCTGATATACCCGCTCAAAATGCATCGCCGGATCTTCACCGGGTTTGGGCAGCCATGATTTGCCTGGCCGATATCCCGGTAACTGCAAACTGCGGGTCAGCAAGAAATGCACTTGCTCCGGTTGTTGCCAGCCCCACAATTGCGTCAGTTGAATCAGGCCCCACAGCCACTCATCGACGTCGAGCTGTTCGGCCAGCGTGGCCATGGCTTCGGTGTGTTCGCCGACCAGGTAACGGCGGGTGTTGTCGAACAGCACGTTGGCGTAGATCAGCTCCGGGGTCGGCGTGTGCAGCCACGGCGGATCCATCGGCAGCGGGTGGTGGCCGGGGTCCGGGTTGTCGATGGCGTTCCATCGCTCTGCGTGCCAATAGCAGACGCTGTTGAATGGCCCGAGAAACGCCGCGCGGTGCTCGGGTTGCAGGTGCGCCAGCGCACGGCCCAGAACCCGGTTGTCATGCATGCGGTACACCGCCTGATTCGGGCGTTCGCCGGTTATCAGGCGCTCGCGCCAATGCGCCGCCAGCAGATCAAGTTCGGCGTGACGGGCACTGGCCAGCCAGCCCCAATTGCGCTCGGGCGTGGCGAGCAAGGTCTGGATGGCGGGATGCTGCGCCGTATCGATTTGCAACAGCAGCGGGCCGGTCGGCACCAGCGACTCGGCCGGCGTGCCGCTGTAGAGCGGACGAAACCGCTCGGTGCCGAGGTCGCGGGTCAACGCAGCGTGCTCTGCGCTTTGGCCCTCGGTGTCGAGCATCAGATACAGTTCGCAGCCGGCGCGGGACTGAGCGTGCAACCATTGTTCGACCGGGCTCATGCGACTTCTCCCAGCTCACACTGACCCGCTGCGCAGGCTTCGCACAGCGGGCAAAAATCCGCTGCCTGCTGGCGGGCACTGTTGACGATCGACAGCGGCGTGGCGTTGATCGCAGCTGGCAGGCCGGCCTCAACTTGCAGCGGTTGTAGCGGTGCGAGACCCGGCAGTGGCGCGCCGCCCTGAACGATGGGCACGCTGCTGAAAATCCCGCCGGCATTGATCACGATGTGATGACCGCCCGCTGACAGCGTCAAGCTCATGCCGGCATCGATCACCACGTTGCTTGCCGTGACATGCGCCTGCTGGCCGGCCTGGATCACCAGGGCGCCCAGGGTCTGGCTGCTGGTGCCGCTGACCTGCAACAAGTCATCGGCGTTGATCACGGTGCTGCGCAGCCCTTGATGAGTGCGCGAATCCCTGCCCTCAATGAGGCTGGTGCTGTCATTGCCGACATGCTCATGGCGGTCGCGAGTGATCAGGCTGCGGCTGTCGTTGAGGATCAGTTGCTCGAGGTCGCGCTGCGCGCGCAGGTAGATCTTCTCCTGCCCGGCGCGATCCTCGATCGACAGTTCGTTGTAGCCGCCATTGCGCGGTGAGCTCTGGCTGCGTAATACCGTGCGGGTTTTACTCGCCGGCAAGGGATGGGCGACGGCATTGACCTTGTTGGCGATGCAGCCGGTAATCAGCGGTTGGTCCGGGTCGCCTTCCAGGAAGGTCACGACCACTTCCATGTCGACCCGGGGAATGGTCACCGCACCGAATCCGTCACCTGCCCAACTGGACGCTACGCGTAACCAGCAGCTGCTTTTTTCGCTGTTGCGTTCAGCGCGATCCCAAGGAAACTCGACACGAACCCTGCCGTACTCATCGCAGAAGATCTCTTCTCCGGGAGGCCCGGTAACGCGCGCGGTCTGGCAGACCAGCAAGGGTCTTGGCGCGGGCAAAGGCGGGCGGAAAACCACTTCTGCGGGAATGGCCCTGAAGGTATTGCGATAGCCCTGGGAAAAACCATCGGCAGGTTTCGCCTCGCTGCTGAAAGCCTCTTCGAGCACTGCCGGTTGCTTGCCTTCGTGACTGAGACTGACCAACAGCCACAACTCGTTGCACTCGGCCCTGGGATGTTCGCTCAGCTCGAACAGGTGACCGCTGCGCAAAATCGCCTGATCGCTTTTGCCTTCAATCCATTGATAGTCGCTGCGATGGCGCTCCAAGGCCTGACGCGCCAGCTGTTTGCCGTGCTTCTCGGACTTCATCAACAGTGGATAGCGATACTCCTCCAGAGCCGGCGTGAACTCTGCGGTGAAGCGGCTTTCCAGCAGCAGGCTTGGCCGCTTGAGGTCATAGTCACGGCGGGTGACGGTGCTGGTACGGGTGTTGAAGCCCATGGTCAGGTGGTTGACCACCGGGTGTTCGGCAACCATGCCGCTATCAACCCGAAAGTCTGTCGTACCCAATTTGCGTGCGAACACCGGGCTGTCGCTGAACACCAGCAAGTGCCCGTCGAGCGAATGTTGATGGTGCCAGGCGATACCCTCTTCGGCGCACAGGCGCTGGATGAACAGGAAGTCGCTTTCGCCGTATTGCGTGCAGTACTCACGATGCTCACCGGCGGCGACATTGAACGTGAAGTCATCGGCCTGGATGCCATGCCCTTTGAGGACTTGCGCGACGATCTGCGGCACGGTCAGTTGCTGGAAAATCCGCTGGTCGTGGCTCAGTTGCAGATAATGCAGCGCCGGTACCAGTGTCAGTTCATAACGGGTCAGGCGCTTGCCTGATTCGCCGAGCATGACGTTTTCGATCCGCCCGTGAATGCCTTCGCCCGCTGATCCGAACTGCAGAAACGCGGGCTGGCTGAGGAGGCTTTCCAGATCGAAATCCGCGTGCTCGCTCACCAGCTCGATGCGAAATGCGTACAGCTGACTGATGGCTTCAGTGCCCGTGAACGCGAGCACCTTGAAGTCGTGACGAATGGCCGGGATGTGCAATGAGAATGGCGCGCAGTGGCCTTTGCCGAACATGGGCTTGTCCTTAAGCAAAGTGAGTCAAAGCGCGATACCGTCCTCCCTGATCGCCGCGCATGAAAAGTGGCCAGGGCAAGCTAGCGGCGTGGCAAACTAATTGATGTAAGAAGTATCCCTGAAATTTGTCAGAGTATTCCGGTGTGGAAGTCTTGGTCGTGATGCGAGAAGTATCTGAAGGACGCGGCTTCGATAACTATCGAGTTTGCAATGTATGAAGGATTTCGGAAGTTTTCAGAAATATGAAATGCCATCATTATAGTGGCACTTTCTGCGTTGATCGTTGTCGCGGAGAACTTATTGAAGCAAACCAGTCATTTTCGGAAGTGTCCTACTTCTATTTTTTTTTGAATTTGGCATGCTGCACGCCGCTTGGGGGTACGAGCGTAAGGTAAACTCGCCCGGCCGTGGCGCAGGGCTCTGGGTCAAGGGTTTGACAGGGTCATGGAAAATTCGTCGTGTATTAATCGGCCTCAGGGAAACCCCTGCGACATATAGGGCGATCTCCTACAGACCTCAACGAACAGTTCGTCTTGTTGTTTAATCAGATGCTTGCTAGTGGCCATCATTGTGATTACGATGCGCCCACTTGAAAGAGCACATCTCAATTGGATGAGTCGCTGAA
>NZ_RAZO01000136.1:0-2033 GCF_004307535.1 Pseudomonas sp. Sample_9 | reverse complement strand
AAACCGTATTCAGCATCCGTCCAGGCAAACAGGCCCGCTGCCCAAGCCGAACCGGGTGCGTCAACAGTCTTGCTGGTGACGGTGTCCCAATACTTGACGCCCGGGTCGACCATAAACAGGTTGCGACTGCCGAAGTTATCGGCGTAGGCCATGGCGGCCTCGTCGGTCGTGCCCGGTCCGTCGATGATGCCAATGGCGCGCAGTTTCTGCGCCAAGCTATCGAGCGCTGTGGCGACCGCCTGAGTCGCGGTATGACCTGGCGCAATCAACAATCGAGGCTGCGCGTTGAACAGGCTTTTACCGTCGAGCAGCGCCTGCAACCCAGTGCGCTGGCCCGAGGCCAAAACGCCGCCGATGATCGCCGAGGTTTGCAGCGCAGCGTCTTCCAGCTTGGCCACACCGATGGCGACGATCACCGCCTTGGCTTTGACGTAGATGGCCTGACACGCCTTGGTGATCGCCGAGTCAGGGCCGAACGCAGCGATGGCTTCCCGTTCGGTCGTGATCAATTTCAGCTCGCCCGCCTTGGCCGTACCACCGCCCAGAACGCCAGGAGTGAAGGTGTCGCACAGACCGATGATCGATGACGACGGCAGCGAGATGGTGCGCGCGCCAGTGTCGACCGAGGTGGTCGTGACGCCGTGGAAAAAACTCATAAGGGTCAGTCTCCAGAAACGAAAAAGCCCCGCATAAGCGAGGCTGTGAGGGTGTTGGTGTTACGCGTAACGGATAAGAACACGCCCCGTCAGTGCGGGACGTCTACTGCAGCTCTGCAGGATCAGGTGGCAGACAATCCGGCCAGCCTTGCGACAGCATGTCGTCTTGATACTCACCGGCCTCAATCGCCCGCAAGAGCGTCAGCTCGCGGTCAAAACAGGCTTGAACGTGTGCTCGTACAGCCTTGGCGATGGTGATGATTTGCGCTGATCCGATTTCGACAAACCCGTCGACCGTTTTGAAGTTGCAGCGGTATTTGGGATCGAGGACGGCTGACAATCCCGTACTGGCAATCAACGCCTGGCTGTCGCGCGTCGTTTCGATTTGCAGGCCATCTACGATCACGCCAGTGGCCTCGCGAGCGAAACGCTCCTGAGCCACGATCCCCTTGTAATCTTTGGCGACCGGCTCAGGGTCTACGAGCACCGGCACACCTTCGCCGCCCCAAGCGATTGATTTACCTTCCGAAAGCCCCCGCAACAGAGTTGCGTATTGGTCGGGCGTGATTTGCACGGCATCTTCAGGGATGTTGTTGTTCCCTGGCTGATGAAAAAAGCCGCCCACTGTAGGAGACACAAAGATTTTCATGGGTTACTTCCCAAACGATATCCAAACACAGTTATACCCGCCCCCAGCCTTGGCTCCGGTAGAGGGGACATAGTGCGGAATCACAGCACCTGACAAACTGATCGCCGTGTAGGCGACAGCCATGCCAGTGATGGCACCCGCAATCGACAGAATCTGAAAGTGCTTCGTGTTGTAGTTGGTCGGAAGAGTGATTACACAATCACCGTTAGAAGCAACCGTGTTAAGCCCCCACTGAATAGTGAAGCCGCCTAACCAGCTTGGAAGTCGAATGAATCCATTCTGGCCAACTGTCATTCCGAAGCCGCCAAAGAGCTTCTTGGCGGTTACAAACTTGGCGTCATCGGCACCCGCGTCTACTTCAACTTGAGTTGCAACCTTAGCCGTGCCCCGCTTGCTTTCCGTGGCCTGGGCAACCAATGCCTCGATTTCTTCCTTGGTGTAGCTGTCCTTGATACCCATGGCGGCGAGCGTCTCCGGGTTATCACCCGATACGAAAATCCCCCGATCGTTGACCTTGACCCGAGTGAATTCGCCCGGTGTCTTGTTCTTCGGCAGCACTTCCAGAATGGCCGCGTCGACGTAGGACCGCGTGGCCAGCACCACGGCTGGGTCAATCTTGAGCTGAATGTTGCCGGTGCTGGTGACGATGAAGTTCATCCGCACGATTTGTGTACGGCCCGAGCCTTGCGACAGCAGCGGCTTGAAGCTTGGCGCGCAGTTGGCCACCG
>NZ_RAZO01000244.1:0-2047 GCF_004307535.1 Pseudomonas sp. Sample_9 | reverse complement strand
TTCACCGCCCCCGTCGGGCAATCCTTCTCGCACGGCATGCAGTACCAGCATTCATCGAACGCCATGTAGGCCTTTTGCGTGGCCGGGTTGATCGCCAGCAGGTCCATCGGGCAAACGTCGACGCACACGGTGCAGCCCTTTTCGGCGATGCATTTGTCCTCGTCAACGGTGACCGGCGCGTTGGAGCGAAAGAAGATTTCCTGAGCTTGATAAGCCATGGTTCGGGCTCTCTGAAAAATGATGTCTCAAGCGGCGAAGGCGCCGACCCGCAGGCGGTCATACGCCTGCATTTCTTCGGCATCGAGCGGGATGATGTAGGGCTCGACGGCTTTCTTGAAACTGGTCATCTTGCCGTCCTCGCCCTTCTTCAGATGACAATGGCAGAACCACTCGGCGTCGTTGCGTTGCGGATGATCGACGCGATAGTGGTACAGGCCCCAGCGGCTTTCGGCGCGGAACAACGAAGCGCGGGCGGCCATTTCGGCGCAATCGCGGATCACGCTGGTTTCCATCGCTCGCATCAGTTCGTGAGCGTTGTTGGCTTTCATCTGCTCAAGATCGCGCTCGATGTCACTGAAGCGCTGCAGGCCGATCTGCATCTTCTTGGTCACTTTCGGCGGTTGCAGGTAGTCGTTGACGAAGCGCCGCAGCTTGTACTCGACCTGCGCCGGCGGCAGACCGTCTGTGCGATCGAGCGGCGCGTAGACCCGGGCCTGTTCCTTTGCGATCTGCTCGCTGTCCAGTGCGGAAAACTCCCGGCCGGCAACAAAGTCCGCGGCGTTGTGCCCGGCGAACCAGCCGTAAGTGAACGCGCCGAGCATGTAATTGTGCGGCACCGCAGCCATGTCGCCGGCCGAGTACAAGCCCTTGACTGAAGTCTCGGCACGCTCGTTGACCCACACGCCGGACGCCGAGTGGCCGCTGCAAAAGCCGATTTCCGAAATGTGCATTTCAACCATCTGCGTGCGGTAGTCGGTGCCACGGTTGGCGTGGAACTGGCCACGGCTCGGGCGCTCGTTGCTGTGCAGGATTTCCTCGATGTTCTGGATGGTTTCCTCGGCCAGGTGATCGAGTTTGAGGAACACCGGGCCGTTGCCGCTTTCCAGTTCCTGGTGAAATTCCCACATCATCTGCCCGCTCCAGTAGTCGCACTCGATGAAGCGTTCGCCCTTGTTGTTGGCGGTGTAGCCACCCAGCGGGCCGGTGACGTAGGCGCAGGCCGGGCCGTTGTAGTCCTTGATCAACGGGTTGATCTGAAAGCACTCGAGATTGGCCAGCTCAGCGCCGGCGTGATACGCCATCGCGTAGCCGTCGCCCGCATTGGTCGGGTTTTCGTAGGTGCCCATCAGGTAGCCCGACGACGGCAGACCCAGACGTCCAGCCGCGCCGCAGGCGAGAATCACCGCTTTGGCCTTGATCACATGGAAGTCGGCGGTGCGGCAATCGAAGCCCATCACACCGTTGACCGCGCCCTCCTCGTCGGTCAGCAAACGCGTGCAGACCAGGCGATTGGTGATGCTCACCCGCGCACGTTTCAACTGCCGATACAGGACTTTCTTGATGTCGTGCCCTTCCGGCATCGGCAGCACATAGGCGCCCATGTGGTGGACCTTTTTCACCGCGTAGTCACCGGTTTCGTCCTTCTCGAACTTCACGCCCCAGCGGTCGAGTTGTTCGATGGTTTCAAAACTGTGCGTTGCATAGGCGTAGACCGCCGCCTGATTAACGATGCCGTCGTTGGCGATGGTGATTTCCTTGGTGTACTGCTCTGGCGTCGAATGGCCGGGGATGATCGCGTTGTTCAGGCCGTCCATGCCCATGCTGATCGCGCCGCTGCGCTTGACGTTGGCCTTGTCGACCAGCAACACGCGCAAATCGCGGTTCTTCTCCTTGGCCTTGATCGCTGCCATCGGCCCGGCCGTACCGCCGCCAATCACGACGATGTCGTATTCCTGTTCTAGAACGTTGCGGGTCATGCCTGCTCCCCTTTCTGCCGGTCGATCCGCAGGCGGTACTGGAACGCATCGCCACGGTAATAAAGGTGTTC
>NZ_RAZO01000050.1:0-28205 GCF_004307535.1 Pseudomonas sp. Sample_9 | reverse complement strand
TCGGCACGGTGCTGGAAACCATCCGCGCCATCGCCGAGCAGACCAACCTCCTGGCGCTCAACGCCGCCATCGAAGCCGCCCGTGCCGGTGAAGCCGGACGCGGTTTTGCCGTGGTCGCCGACGAAGTGCGCAACCTCGCGCGCCGCACTCAGGAGTCGGTGGAGGAAACCCGCCAGGTCATCGAGCAATTGCAGAACGGCACGCAGGAAGTGGTCGGTTCGATGGGCAACAGCCATCGTCAGGCCCAGGGCAGCGTTGAGCAGGTGGGCCAGGCGGTGACGGCGCTGCGGCAGATCGGCGATGCGGTGACCGTGATCAGCGACATGAACCTGCAAATCGCCAGTGCTGCCGAAGAACAGAGCGCGGTGGCTGAGGAGATCAATAACAACGTGGCGACGATTCGCGATGTGACCGAATCGCTGTCCGGGCAGGCGAATGAATCGGCGCGCGTCAGCCAGTCGCTTAACAGCCTGGCGAATCAGCAGCAGCGGTTGATGGATCAGTTTCGCGTTTGACAAGTGCGGGGTGTCAGTTGCAATCCCCCCTCACCCCAGCCCTCTCCCCCCAAGGGGGGCGAGGGGGAAAGGGAGCCGATCTTCATGCCATTCAAGTCCTGAGTTCGACTCGGATTTCAAGTGGATGCATCTCTCAAGAACAACACAATCAGTCCCCTCTCCCTCTGGGAGAGGGTTAGGGTGAGGGGCTTTTCAAGGGCTCACCGCCGAGGCAGTTCAATCACCACTTTCAACCCGCCCCACTCGCTTTCGCCCAGCACCAGCAAGCCACCCCACGTATCGACAATATCCCGCACGATCCCAAGGCCGAGCCCATGCCCGTGGGTCTGCTCATCCAGTCGCGTGCCACGGCTGAACACCTGAGTGCGCTGCTCTTCGGGAATCCCCGGGCCGTCATCTTCCACGCTCAAGGCAAAGCCGTCAGACCTTTCGATCACACCCAAGCGCACCTCGGCATCCGCCCATTTGCAGGCGTTGTCGAGCAGGTTGCCGAGCAGTTCCAGCAAGTCCTCGCGGTCCCACGGCAGCTGCAAGCCCGGCGGTGCGACGTAGCTCAAGGCCAAATGCTCGCCGTGAATCATGTTCAAGGTCGCCAGCAACCCCGGCAACTCGGCATCGCAATCGAACAACGCGCCGGGCAGCGCATCCCCGGATAACCGCGCGCGATTGAGTTCGCGATTGAGGCGCTGCTGCACCTGCTCCAATTGCTCCTTGAGAATTCTGCGCAGCTCGGGATGGTCATCGAGCTTGGCGCTGGAGGCCAGGCTGAGCAGCACCGCCAGCGGGGTTTTCAGCGCGTGGCCGAGGTTGCCCAGGGCATTGCGCGAGCGCTTTAGGCTGTCTTCGGTGTGGGCGAGCAAGTGGTTGATCTGCGCCACCAGCGGCTCCAGTTCCACCGGCACCTGATCGTCGAGTTGCGAGCGCTGGCCCTGCTGCAACTGAGCGATCTGCTCGCGCGCGCGCTCCAGCGGTTTCAGCGCGCGGCGCACGGTCAGGCGTTGCAGGAACAGGATCAGCAGCAACGCCGCCAGCCCCAGGCCGAGGCCGATCTGGCGCATGCGCTGGAAACTGTCGCTGACCGGCGTGTAATCCTGGGCGACGCTGATCGAGATCGACTGACCGAGGCGCCGGTAGTCCGAGCGCAATATCAACAAGCGTTGCCCGTCCGGGCCAAGTTGCAGATTGCTGTGCAGCCCCGGGTGTTGCAGCAGCGGCAGTTCCTGATCCCACAGCGAGCGCGAACGCCAGTGGCTGTCGGAGAAATCGATGCGAAAGTAATGCCCGGAAAATGGCCGCTGATAGGCCGGCGACAGATGCCGCTCATCCAGTTGCAAACCTTGCGGGCCGCGCACCAGCGCCACCAGCAGGCTTTCGCTGTCGTTGCGCAGGCCGGCTTCGAGGTAGCGCTGCAAACCAACTTCGAACAACCACAGGCTGGTTTGCGCCAGCACCAGACCGACGATCACCATCACACTGATCAAACCCAGGCTCAAACGGCGCTGGATTGATCTCATGAAGCTTGCCCGCCGAACAGGTAACCCTGGCCGCGACGGGTTTCGATGACGCTTTTGCCGAGCTTGCGCCGCAGGTGATTGACGTGGACCTCGAGGACGTTGGAGTCGCGCTCGGTCTCACCGTCGTAGAGGTGTTCGGCGAGGTGGCTTTTCGAGAGGATCTGTTCCGGGTGCAGCATGAAATAGCGCAGCAGACGGAATTCAGCGGCGGTCAGCTGGATGTCGGCGCCATCGCGAACCACGCACTGGCGGCCTTCGTCCAGATGCAGGCCGGCGGCTTGCAGGGTCGGCTGGTTGGCCTGGCCCTTGGAGCGGCGCAACAGAGACTGAATGCGCAGGTACAGCTCTTCCGGGTGGAACGGTTTGGTCAGGTAATCGTCAGCGCCGGCCTTCAGCCCTTCGATGCGCTCGGCCCAGGAATCGCGCGCGGTAAGGATCAGCACCGGAATCGCCAGACCGGCGGCGCGCCACTGCGCCAGCACGTCCAGCCCCGGTACGCCGGGCAGGCCGAGGTCGAGGATGATCAGGTCATAGGGCTCGCTGCTGCCCTGATACACCGCGTCACGGCCATCGGCCAGCCAATCCACTGCGTAGCCTTGGCGTTGCAGGCCGGCGAGCAGTTCGTCGGCCAGCGGTACGTGGTCTTCCACCAGAAGCAAACGCATCGATCAATCTTCCTTGTCTTTGACTAACTCGCCGGTATCGGCCTTCAAGTGCAGCTCGCGCGCCACGCCTTCGACCGTCAGCAATTCGACTTCGTAAATGTACACGTCGTGTTTTTCTTCCAGCTCGACTTCCAGCAGTTTGGCGCCGGGGTAGCGATCCATGGCCTGCTGCAGCACTTGCTCCAGCGGCAGGATCACGCCATCGCGACGCAGGGCCAGCGCCTCGTCCTGATCGAGGTCGCGAGCCATGGCCGTGCTGCACAACAACACCAGCGCCAGCGCCGTGAGGCGGGTGGCGCGACTATTCAGCTTCATTACGTATCCTGATGATCCCTGAGCACTTCACCATCGACCGCGTTCAGTTCCAGATCCCACTTCAGCCCTTTCGGGTCGCGCAGTTCGATCTGGTAAATGAACTTGCCGTACTCTTCCTCCAGCTCGGTTTCGGTGATTTCCGAACCGGGGTGTTTTTCCAGGGCGATGGCGTTGAGCTTCTCGAAGGAGACGATAGTACCAGCGTCGCGCAAACGAAGCGCTTCGTCAGGACCGAGATCGCGCGCCAGCGCAGTGTTGGCGCCAAGGCCGAGGATCGAGGCAGTGGTCAGAGCAGTCAGGGTTTTCATGGGTGTCTCCGAATTCTTATATGTTGCTTACGGTGGGCACCATAGCGGGGTCAACTTAACTGAAACTGAATGGCCATCATTGTGCCCCATTGCTGGCAAGGTCCCCTGTGGGAGCGAGCCTGCTCGCGAAGGCGCAGTGTCAGCTGCAACGATGTTTCTGACCCACCGCTTTCGCGAGCAGGCTCGCTCCCACACTGGTTTTGCGTCTGCCCCGTTTGTGGGACAGGGTCACTCCTGCATGGGCCTGCAACATGTGCTTATAATCGCCAGCTTGCTAACGATCGAGACCGGTATGACCGCCATCCACATCAAGTTTCCCGCCCTCACTCTCAAGGCCGGCCCGCGGGCCATGGCGCGGATTCGTGCGCAGGGATTGCACGCCGCTGACGTCGGCACCCTGCCCGGTGCGGCCGGTGGGCCGAAGGCGTTGGGGATTCAGGGGCTCGATCTGGCGTTGTTCGGCGAGTGGCTGCCGAGTGCGCCGCGTGAGCGTTCGCTGATCGGCGCCTCGGTGGGTTCCTGGCGCTTCGCCAGCGCCTGCCTGCCGGACGCCGCCGAAGGCATTCGCCGCCTCGGCCAGCTCTACGCCGAGCAGAATTTCAACAAAGGCGTGAGCATGGCCGAGATCAGCCAGAGCTCGCAGCGCATGCTCAACGACCTGCTCGACGGCCGCGACGCGAGCATCCTCGAAAACCCCGATTACCGCCTGAACATCATGGTGGTGAAAAGCCAGGGCCGCCTCGCTGAAGACCATCGCGGGCGCCTCGGTCTGGCGCTGGGTTCGGTGATCGCCGACAACCTGCGCGGTCGTGCGCGGCTGTCGCGGCACTTCGAACGGCTGATCATCCACGATCCGCGCCTGGCCCCGCCGCTTGATGCCTTGACCGATTTCCCTTCACGCTTCGTTGCCCTCAACACCGGCAACCTGCGCCAGGCCCTGCTCGCTTCCGGATCGATCCCGATGGTCATGGAAGGCGTACGCGACCTGCCCGGCGCCGGCGCGGGTACGTTCCGCGACGGCGGTTTGCTCGACTACCATCTCGACCTGCCCTACAGCGGCGACGGTATCGTGCTCTATCCGCACTTCACCGATCGGGTGATTCCCGGCTGGTTCGACAAGACCCTGCCCTGGCGCCGCGCTTCGGTGCAGCGTCTGCAGGATGTGCTGCTGGTCGCGCCGTCGAAGGAATATCTGGCGCGCCTGCCCTACGGCAAACTGCCCGATCGCAACGACTTCAAACGCTTCATGGGCGATGCGCCGAGCCGGCAGAAATACTGGCACACGGCGATGGACGAGAGCCGCCGACTGGGCGACGAGTTTCTCGAACTGACGGCCAACGGTCGCCTCGCCGAGCGCTTGCTGACCCTTTAGTCAGCACGGCCAAAGACAAGCTGATAAACTCGCCGCCTGCCCGAATCGCTGCGGCGAACGCCATCTGAACAGAGCCGAAAATACCGTGGAAATCTTCAAAGAGTTTACTTTCGAATCCGCCCACCGCCTGCCGCACGTCCCGGACGGCCACAAGTGCGGACGCCTGCACGGTCACTCGTTCAAGGTCGCGCTGCACCTGAGCGGCGACCTCGACCCGCACACTGGCTGGATTCGCGATTTCTCCGAGATCAAAGCGATTTTCAAGCCGCTGTATGAGCGTCTTGACCACAACTACCTGAACGACATTCCCGGCCTGGAAAACCCGACCAGCGAAGTATTGGCCAAATTCATCTGGAATGAGATGAAGCCATTGTTGCCGGAACTCAGCGCGATCCGCATTCATGAGACGTGCACCAGCGGCTGCATCTATCGCGGCGAATAAGCAACACACATCTCCCCGCCCCTGTGGGAGCGAGCCTGCTCGCGAAAGCGTCGTTCCAGTCAATTTATTCGGTGACTGACACTCCGTATTCGCGAGCAGGCTCGCTCCCACAAGAGTCCGGCGCCAGGTTTGACTCATCTGCCGTGCACATCACAGGCTCGCTCCCACATTGGGCTCCTGGTGCATTAAGTGCACTGCTTTCGCGCTGAAAACCCCAGTCGCGTCTCCACATTCGGTCACTTGCGTCGCTTGGCACGACCGCTGCAACCCTTCTGCGTCTTCCCCTTCCAGCAAGGACTGCCCCATGACGCAGAACGCCTCCGGCAACGATTACCCGCTCAGTGAAGTGCCGATGCACGCGCGCAAAGGCCTGGCCTCGACGGCGATGGTGTTACTGGGCTTCACGTTTTTCACTGCGACCATGTTTGCCGGCGGCAAGCTCGGGGTCGCGTTCGGTTTTGCCGAGATGATGGCGGTGATCATTGTCGGCAACCTGTTGCTCGGTCTGTACGCGGCAGGGCTGGGTTACATCGCCTTCAAGAGCGGCCTCAATTCGGTGCTGATGGGCCGCTTCTGTTTTGGCGAAGTCGGCAGCAAGCTCAGCGACCTGATCCTCGGCTTCACCCAGATCGGCTGGTACGCCTGGGGCACGGCGACGGCAGCGGTGGTGATCGGCAAGTATTTCAATCTCGATGAAAGCACCGTGCTGGTCCTGATGGTGCTGTTCGGTCTGGGCTTCTGCGCTACGGCGTACATCGGCTATCGCGGACTGGAAATTCTCTCGTACATCGCGGTGCCGGCGATGATGTTGCTGCTGATGCTGTCGATGTGGGCAGCGACCGTGAAGGTTGGCGGCTTCGAAGGCTTGCTCAGCGTGGTGCCGAGCGGTTCGCTGGACTGGTCGACAGCGATCACCCTGGTGTTCGGCACCTTCGTCAGCGGCGCGACCCAAGCCACCAACTGGACGCGATTTTCGCGCTCGGCAAAAGTGGCAGTGCTGGCCAGCCTGATCGGTTTTTTCATCGGCAACGGCCTGATGGTGCTGATCGGCGCATATGGCGCGATCGTCTATCAACAGCCGGATGTGGTTGAAGTGCTGCTGTTGCAGGGCTTCGCCATGGCCGCGATGGCCATGCTGTTGTTGAACATCTGGAGTACGCAGGACAACACCATCTACAACTTCGCTGTCGCCGGCTGCAACCTGCTGCGTACCGGTCGGCGCAAGACCGTGACCCTGGGCGGCGCGGTGATCGGCACCCTGCTCGCCCTGCTCGGCATGTACGACATGCTGGTGCCGTATCTGATTCTGCTCGGCACGGTGATTCCGCCCATTGGCGGGGTGATCATGGCTGACTTCTTCTACCGCTGGCGCGGGCACTATCCGCGCCTGGCCGACGCACGGTTGCCGGCGTTCAACTGGCCGGGGCTCGGGGCCTACGGCGTTGGCACCGTCGCTGCGTTCAGTTCGCCCTGGGTCGCGCCGCTGGTAGGCATTGCCGCTGCCGCGCTAACGTATGTCATCGTCACCGGTGTGCTCGGCGCCCGTCGCGTCAGCGCACCACTACAAGACCTATAAAAGGATTTGCCTGATGCACATCATCAACGCCCGCCTGCGCAACCAGGAAGGCCTGCACGAATTGCACCTTGAAGACGGCCTGATCCACAGCATCGCCCGTCAGACCGAAGCGCCGACCCTCGGCGCGGATGACCTCGATGCCGGCGGCAATCTGGTGGTGCCGCCCTTCGTCGAGCCGCACATCCACCTCGACGCCACCCTCACCGCCGGCGAGCCGCGCTGGAACATGAGCGGCACGCTGTTCGAGGGCATCGAATGCTGGGGCGAGCGCAAGGTCACCATCACCGAAGAAGACACCAAGGCCCGCGCCAAGAAAACCATTCAGGCCCTGGCCGCCCACGGCATTCAGCACGTGCGCACCCACGTCGACGTCACCGACCCGCAACTCACCGCGCTCAAGGCCATGCTCGAGGTGCGCGAGGAAAGCCGTCACCTGATCGACCTGCAAATCGTCGCGTTCCCGCAGGAAGGCATCGAGTCGTTCCGCAACGGTCGCGAGCTGATGGAAGAGGCGATCCGCATGGGCGCCGACGTGGTCGGCGGCATTCCGCATTTCGAATACACCCGCGATCAGGGCGTCAGCTCAGTGAAGTTTCTGATGGACCTGGCCGAGCGCACCGGCTGCCTGGTCGACGTGCACTGCGACGAGACCGACGATCCGCATTCACGCTTCCTTGAAGTGCTTGCCGAAGAAGCGCGCAGCCGCGACATGGGCGCCCGCGTCACCGCCAGCCACACCACGGCGATGGGCTCTTATGACAACGCCTACTGCGCCAAACTGTTCCGCCTGCTCGGCCATTCCGGGATCAGCTTTGTTTCCTGCCCGACCGAAAGCATTCACCTGCAAGGGCGTTTCGACAACTTCCCGAAACGCCGGGGCGTCACCCGCGTCAACGAGTTGCTCGAAGCCGGGATGAACGTGTGTTTCGGCCAGGATTCGATCGTCGACCCGTGGTATCCGCTGGGTAACGGCAACATCCTGCGCGTGCTTGAAGCGGGATTGCACATCTGCCACATGCTCGGTTATCGCAACCTGCAAAGTGCGCTGGATCTGGTCACCGACAACAGCGCCAAAGCCATGCACCTGGGCGAGCGTTACGGACTGGAACAGGGCCGCCCGGCGAACCTGCTGATTCTCTCGGCGGACAGCGACTACGAAGTGATCCGCAGCCAGGGTCTGCCGCTGTATTCGATTCGCGGCGGCAAGGTGCTGATGAAGCGGCAGATGCCGGTGGTGGAGTTCAGTTGAGAATTGCGCTGAACCTGATGGGCCGAAAGCAGAACCTGTGGGAGCGAGCCTGCTCGCGAAAGCGCCATGCCAGGCGCCTCGATGTTGGATGTGCCGACCTCTTCGCGAGCAGGCTCGCTCTCACAGAAGATCCCAGCGATGGCGTCGGCCGAATCAAGCGATCAACCGCGCCGTGCCAAACAATCTGACGCGCAGCAACTCCCCTTCCGAAACCTCAAGCAAAACCGGTGCGGTGCCACCCGGCATGACCACCCACACTTCACCCGCCTCGACCCAACCCACCCGCCACGCTGCACACGCGACCGCACTGGCGCTGGTGCCCGAAGATGCGGTCGGTCCTTCGCCGCGCTCGAATACCCGGGCGAGGACTTGCTGCGGCGACACCAGCGCGGCCCATTGCAGATTGACGCCGGTCGGGCAGGGTTTGCCGGCACCGGTGGGCATGGCATAGGCGATCGCTGTAAGCCGTTGGTTCAGGGTGGGTTCACGCATCTGTTCATTGCTCGGCAGAGCGGCCGCATCACTGAGCAGCGTCACGCAATGCGGATTGCCGATGCGGACGAATTGGCTGTGTGCCCAGTCAGGATCGAGTTCCGCCAGGGGCTGGACATGGCTGACGTCGCGATTGTTGAACTGAACGTTTTCAACCGTCTGCGCACCCACAGCCTCCGGGCCGAATCCGGGCTGGCCGAGGTCGAGCCAGAAGCCGCGCACGCCTTCGACTTCGACCGGTGTCACCGCGGTTTCCAGCGCTTCGCCCTTGTCATGATGAACGCGCAACACCGCACCCTGCGCCGCCATCAAGCCTTGCTCGGTCAATGCCTGGGAAAAAATCGTCAAGCCGTTGCCGCTGCGTTCGGCGAGGCTGCCGTCGGTGTTGACGATCAGCACATCGAACGGCGCCGATGCCTGGAACGGGCCGATCAGCAGGCCATCGCTGCGGTGGGGTTTGCTGTTGGCCGGGCGTTGGCCTTCGGGCCAGTGACAGCACAAAGCGATGGCGGCCTCGCTCCATTGCTGCCTGGATGCGGCGCAGTCTGCGGCCCTCGCTGGCAAAGCGATTCCGGCTTCGCGCAAGGCTTGGGGCGAAACCACTCCGTAGATATTGCCGCGTGCGTCGTAGAACTTCGTCATGCCTTGTTCCCGTATTCCATGCTGGCGAAAATCCGACTGTAAACCGCAAACCAGTGTGGGAGCGAGCCTGCTCGCGAAGGCGGTGGGTCAGTCGACATTTCCATATTTGACCCACCGCTTTCGCGAGCAGGCTCGCTCCCACAGGGTAGGATGTTCACCGTTATGCCCCGAAAGGCCTGAGATCGAACCTCAACGCCGTCAGAATGTCACTCGGGATGCAGTTGTTTTTTTGCCAAGGATCGATATGACCAGCCTCAACCCCCAAGACACCTTCGTCCCCGGACGTCTGCAACAGATGTCCACGCGCATCGCTTTTTTCATCGCCGGCCTTGGTATTGCCGCGTGGGCACCGCTCGTGCCGTATGCCAAGGCGCGGGCCGGGCTGGATGAGGGCACGCTGGGATTATTACTGTTGTGCCTGGGCGTGGGCTCGATTCTGGCGATGCCGCTGGCGGGGATTCTCGCCACACGTTTTGGCTGCCGACGTGTGGCCACCGGCGGCACGTTGCTGATCTGCGCGGCGCTGCCGTTGCTGGCGACGGTGTCGTCGATCCCGGCGCTGATCGCCACGTTGTTCATGTTCGGCGCCGGCCTCGGCACGGTGGATTCGACGGTGAACCTGCAAGCAGTGATCGTCGAGCGCGCCAGCGGCAAGCACATGATGTCGGGCTTCCATGGCTTGTTCAGTCTTGGCGGAATCGTCGGTGCGGCGGGCGTCAGCGCCCTGCTCGGCCTCGGGCTGACACCGCTGGCAGCGATGCTGGTCGTCGTCGTGTTGCTGATCGGCGCCTTGCTCAAGTGCGTGCCGCACATGTTGCCGTACGGCAGCGAAAGCTCCGGCCCGGCGTTCGCCATTCCCCATGGCATCGTGCTGTTTATCGGCGGCATGTGCTTCATCGTGTTCCTCACCGAAGGCGCGGCGCTGGACTGGAGCGCGGTTTTCCTCGCTCAGGAACGCGGGATCGATACGGCCTACGCGGGCCTGGGTTACGCAGCGTTTGCCCTGACCATGACCGTCGGCCGTCTGCTCGGTGACCGCATCGTGCGTAAGCTCGGTGCGACACGGATCATTCTGTTCGGCGGGCTGTTGGCGGCGGCGGGGTTGTTTCTCGCCACCTTCGCGCCGAGCTGGCAAGCGGCGCTGGTCGGGTATGCGCTGGTCGGCGCCGGTTGCTCGAACATCGTGCCAGTGCTGTACACGGCGGTGGGCAAGCAAACGGTGATGCCGGAGAGCATCGCGGTACCGGCGATTACCACGCTGGGTTATGCCGGAATTCTCGCCGGGCCGGCGGTGATCGGTTTTGTCGCGCACGCCAGCAGCCTGAGTTTTGCCTTTGGGCTGATGGCGGTGTTGCTGGTGGCTGTGGCAATTGGCGGCAAAGTCCTCAAGGTCTAAAGCAAAAGATCGCAGCCTTCGGCAGCTCCTACATGGATTTGCGTTCCCCTGTAGGAGCTGCCGAAGGCTGCGATCTTTTGATCTTGTGTTTTAGAAACCGACGCTGGCCTGCACGAAGAACGTGCGCGGCGCGCCGACATACATCCCCGAGTTGTTGTCGCTGGAGCGGGTGAAGTATTGCTTGTCGAAGACGTTCTTCACCCCGGCACCAAGCTTGAGGTTCGACACCTGCGGACCAAAGTCGTAGCCGCCGCGCACGTTCCAGGTCACGTAACCCGGGATGTCGCCGTACTGCCCGTCCGCCGTGCCTTCAGTGATGTAGTTGCCATTGAAGCTGCCATCCGCATTCACACCCGTGCCCGGCGAACGCTGTTTCGATTGGGCGAAGCCATCGATGTTGTACGTCCAGCGGTTGATCTCGTAACGCAATCCGACCGTGGCCACCTGCCGCGAATAGAACGGCAGATCGCGGCCCTTGAAGCCGGGGATCTCGCCTTCATAGGTGGCGCGGGTGTAGGTGAACCCGGCATTGGCGGTCAAACCATCGAGGCGCGGGTCGAGGGCCGCCATGTCGTAGTGCGCCGAGGCTTCGATGCCCTGGTGCTTGGTCGCGCCGAGGTTGGTCCAGCCAACATCGTTGCTGATGTATTGCAGTTCGTCATCGAAGTCGATGTAGAACAGCGTCACCTCGCCGCCCCAGACATCATCGTTGTAACGCGTGCCGATCTCGTAGGTCTTGGCCTTTTCCGGCTCCAGACCGTTGGCGGTGCTGTCACCCGAACCGCCCTGGCCGAGCTGGAAATATTGCAGGCTGCCGAACGAGGTTTCGTAGTTGGCGAACAGTTTCCAGGCATCGGAGAGGTGATACATCACGCTCAGCGCCGGCAGCGGTTCGTTGCTTTCGATGCTGCGGTTTTTCTCCGGTACCGGCCGGCCAGCGGTGTCGAGCACGGCGCGGTCGTGCCAATCGGTGCTGATGTGTTCGAAGCGAATGCCTGGGGTGATGGTCCAGTTGCCGACGTCGATCTTGTTGTCGACATACACCGAATTGGCCTCGGTGCCACCGGTGCGATCCTGGAATACGTGGCCGTCAGAGGTCGGCGTGACTACTGGCTGGTTGTTGACCAGCGCCAGACGACTCGACTCTTCGTGCATCGCCTCTTTCAGATAGCGATAACCGACGCTGACTTCCTGAGTGGTCGGGCCGACATCGAACACCCGCGACACGCGCGGCTCGATGCCGAGGGTGTAGTAGGAACGCGGGTACGAGCTGAGGGTGCGCTGATCGCGCGCGGCGATGGTGCTGCCGCGAAAGCTGTCGGTGTAATAGGTGAGAATTTCTGCCTGAGTGCGCTCGTCGATCTGGCGGATCCACTTGAACGACACGTCTTTGCGTCGTCCTGTGAACTGGTCGTAATCACGCACCGATTCGTACGGTTTGTCGTCGTACTGACGCTGAGTCAGGCCGCCCGGCATGTCGGCACTGGCGTCGTAGTAGTGAAAGTTGAGGCTGAAATCGTCCTGATCAGTCGGCGCCCAGTGCGTTTTGAGCAGCACGTCGTCGATGTCGTTGCCGTTGTTGCGCTCGCGATAGCCGTGGCCGTTGACGCCGGAGTACAGCAGCGCGACGCCCATGCCGTTGTCGGCGGTGCCACCGACGAACGCGGTGTCAATGTGTTTCCAGCCGCCGTACTGCGTCGTTTCCAGAGTGGTGCCGATTTCGCCGGTGGTTTTCTCCGGGATCGCGCGGGTCACGAAGTTGATCACGCCGCCGACGTTCTGTGGCCCGTAGCGCACGGAACCGGCGCCGCGTACCACGTCGATGCTGTCGAGGTTGCCCGAGGAGATCGGCGCCATCGACAACTGCGGCTGGCCGTATGGCGCGAACGCCGCTGGCACGCCATCGATCAGTACGGTCGAGCGTGGCGACAGGCGCGAAGTCAGACCGCGTACGCCGACGTTGAGGGAAATATCACTGCCGCCGGTGCCATTGGAGTCCTGCACCTGCACGCCAGGCACGCGTTTGAGCACGTCGCTGACGTTCATCGCGCCCTGCTCGACCATCGCTTCGCGGCGAATCACCGTGCGCGCGCCGGGGTGGTTCTGCACCACCGCCGCGTCGGCGTCACCGAGCCAGTCGCCGACCACTTTGATGTCGGTCACGCCGAGCTCCAGCGGGCCGTTGCTGGCTGCGGAGGTGGCGGCTGGAGCGAGCGTCACCGAGCCTTCATTGATCTGATAATCGAGACCGCTGCCCTGCAACAGCTGCCGCAAAGCCTGCTCTGGCGAAAGGTCGCCGTCGACCGCTGGCGCCTGTTTGCCGGCCACCAGTTCGGGGCTGAAAAACACCTGCAGCGAGGTTTGCTGGCCCAGCTCGCTCAAGGCCTGGCCCAGCGGTTGCGCGCGGATATGAATGGCTTCAGCGGCAAACGCCAACGGCATCGCGGCACTGACCGCCAGCGCCATGGCCAGTGGCAACCAAGGGGATTTTTTATTGTGGATTGTGGTGATGTTCACGTCGTACGCAGTCCTGTGGATCGCAAGAGTGTGCAGCTGTTAATGCAAACCAGTTGCAGTTGAACAGGAAGACGATGAACTGGAAAAAAACCTGAATGCTATCTGGAAATTATTTCCTGACTGCCATCGGCCAAGGTGCGAATGGACACTGGCAGGATGCCCGGCAAGGCTTTGAGCAAGGCGTCGGTGTCGTCGGACTTGAACACGCTGGTCAGGCGCAGGCTGGCCACGTTCGGCTGGGATACGGTCAGCGGTTTGTCGCGATAGCGCGATACTTCCGCCGCTACTTCGCCGA
Organism: Pseudomonas sp. Sample_9; assembly: GCF_004307535.1. Classification (NCBI taxonomy): domain Bacteria; kingdom Pseudomonadati; phylum Pseudomonadota; class Gammaproteobacteria; order Pseudomonadales; family Pseudomonadaceae; genus Pseudomonas; species Pseudomonas sp. Sample_9. The sequence continues at coordinate 14,907 of NZ_RAZO01000050.1, read as the reverse complement.
GGCTGGCGTTGTTGAACACCAGTTTGCCGTTGCGCCATGCGGTCAGCTGCGCCGGGTTGACCGCGTAGGCCGGCAGGACTTTGCCCTTGGCATCGACCGCAGTGCCGAGGCCTGCGGTGAGGTTGATGAATTCGTTGTCCGGGGCAGCACTTCCCTGCACCTTCACCGTGCCCTGCTCCACCGCAACGCGGGTCTGCGTGGCATCGCGGCGCACATCGAAACGCGTACCGGTGACTGTGACCTTGCCGCTGCCGGCCTCGACCACGAACGGACGCGAGGCGTCGTGTTCAACGCTGAACATCGCCTCGCCCGCGCTCAATTCGATCAGCCGTCGATCCTTCTCATAACGCACCTGCAAGCGGCTGCGACTGTTCAGATCGATCACCGAACCATCCGGCAACGCTACATGCTTGCGCTCGCCCAACGCCGTGGCGAACTCGGCGCGGTAACCGCCCGGATGATTCAGCCCGCTGAACAGGCCAAGTCCCAGCGCCACGGCCAGAACACTCGCGGCCACGGCGTAACGCAGCAACGGCCGGCGTTCGCGGCGAGGTGGCGGAGTTTCGGCAAGCGCCTTGAGGCGAGAAGTCGGCAGCAGATCAGCCGCGGTCCACAAGCCTTGCAGCAACTGGAATTCTTCGCGGTGCTGCGGATGCTCGTTCAGCCAGGCCTCGAAGCCTTGGCGTTGCTCGACGCTGACGTTCGGCTCCTGCAAACGCACGAACCAGGCCGCCGCTTCGTCACGCACCGCCGTTTGCCCACAGGCGCAATCACCCGTTTCCATCATGGAATGTCCTGTCCGGCTGAGAATGAAAAGACGCGAGCGCTCATGATTGCAACCCATCCAGCCGCTCACGCAAATGCCGCAGGGTGCGGATCATATACTTTTCGACCATGTTCCTGGACAGCCCCAGGCGTTCGGCAATTTCTGCCTGAGTCAGGCCTTCGATCTTCTGCCAGACAAAAATCTTGCGGCAGTTGAGCGGCAATTCGGCAAGCGCGCGTTCGATGGAGTCGGCCAACTGGATCGCGCGCATGTAATGCTCCGGGTCGCCCGCTGACGACGCAGTGTCCTCGACCGCCTCCGACTCCATGGCGCCGCGCCGATCCTCACGCCGATACCCATCAACCGCGATGTTGCGCGCGGTCTGGTGCAAATACGCACGCGGCTGCTGCACCGCCGCCGAATCCGCCTCGAGCACCCGCACAAAGGTGTCGTGCGCCAGATCCTCGGCCTGCGCGCGATTGCGCAGGCGCCGAGTCCAGGTGCCGATCAACTCTTCGTAATGCTCGAAAAAGCCGGATCTGCGGGAGCGCATGGGGGATGGGCGGCGTGTGAGAAAGGGGCGTGAATAGTAATGCTTCGTATTAATACAAAGCAATGCACGCTGTGACGGTGTTCTTGATGCGCAAGGTGCAACCACCGACGACGCCGAGCTCCGATGGGCATTGAGCAGGTCCCTGTGGGAGCGAGCCTGCTCGCGAATGCGGTATGTCAGCAACGATGATGGTGACTGACACGTCGCCTTCGCGAGCAGGCTCGCTCCCACAAGGGAATAGCGTGAGTGTTTCAGGCCTGCGGCAGTTTGCGGAAGCCCACCGCCAGGCGATTCCAGCCGTTGATGGTGTTGATCGCAACGGTCAGGTCAACCAGCTCCTTTGGCGAGAATTGGGCAGCGACGACTTCATAGTCTTCGTCCGGCGCGTGGGTCAGGCTCAGTTGTGTCAGCGACTCGGTCCACAGCAGCGCTGCACGTTCACGCTCGCTGAAGAACGGCGCTTCGCGCCAGGCCGTCACGGCGAACAGGCGACGCGGCGTTTCGCCGTCCTTGATCGCGTCGGCGGTGTGCATGTCGATGCAGAATGCGCAACCGTTGATCTGTGAAGAGCGCAGCTTGACCAGTTCGAGCAGGCTCTTTTCCAGCGACAGTTTCGAGACGGCATTTTCCAGCGCCATCATCGCTTTCATGGCATCGGGGGAAGCGGTGTAGAAATCGGCACGAGGTTGCATGGTGGGCTCCGGGGTAGCGATTGAATGTGTGGCTACGTTAGTCCCCGGGGGTGGTTCGGCAAATAGCCAATATTGCAGAAGAACGGTAGGCCACTTGGCGCAGCGACTGACCGCTCGTCACTCGACGGGCACCAAGGTTTCAGTGCGCAAGACCAATATCAGGTAATCCCCTTTATCAGGAGACGTACCATGATGACGCGCAAATTCACTTCGTTATTGTTGGCCGGCCTGCTCGCCACGGCATCCGCCGCCAGCTTCGCGGCCAATGACAGCACCGATGCGACGGGCACCAAGTCCGGCGGCGCCAGCAGCTCGACCATGCCGCCAGACAACACCCCGGGCTCGCCATCGGGCGGCACTGGTTCTGGCGGAACCAATAACGGCACCGGCACCGGTACTGGCTCGGGGATGGGCACCGGCACGGGCACCAATGGCGGCGCCAGTGGCTCGGGTTCCGGCGCGGGTGGCGGCACCGGCTCGGCCGGCGGCGGCACGGGTGGTGCGGGCGGTGGCACCGGCGGCTGAACGAACAAGAGCCATCCCAGATAGTCCTGCTTACATCAGGACCCAATGTGGGAGCGAGCCTGCTCGCGAAAGCGGTCTGTCAGCCAAGCTTGATGCAAGCTGACACACCGATTCGCGAGCAGGCTCGCTCCCACTTCTGATTTCTGTTGATTGAAAGAATCAGCGATCCGAACGCATCAGCTCGGCAAAACCCTCTTCAGCTGTAAACACCGCCGCGCGATTGCGTCCGGCATTTTTCGCCTGATACAACGCCGCGTCCGCGCGCTGGATAAACACCTGCGGGCTGTCGTTGCCGTTGGGAATAAATGAATAACAGCCCAGGCTCACGGTGAGATAACCGGTCGGCGAGCCGCTGTGAATGATGTGCTTGTCGATCACGCTGCGGCGTATCTGCCCGGCAATCGCCAGCGCCCCATTGATATCGGTGTCCGGCAGCAGCACGGCAAACTCTTCCCCACCGTAACGCACTGCCAGATCCGACTTGCGCTGGCAGCAGGTCTTCACCACTTGCGCCACCTGCGCCAGGCATTGATCGCCGGCGACATGACCATAAGCGTCGTTGTAGCGCTTGAAGAAATCGATATCGAGCATGATCAGGCTCACCGGGCTGACCTGGCGCGCGCCCCGGGCAAACTCAATATCCAGCGAGCGCTCGAACAAGCGCCGGTTGGCCAACCCGGTAAGGCTGTCGTGGGTGGCAATCTGTTCCAGCGCCAGTTGCGCCTTGCGCAGGTTTTTCTCGATACGCTCGCCGTCGCGCACCTGATGAATGAACACCCAGCCGAACAGGCCAATCCCGAGGATCACCAGCGCGACAATCACGCTGGACTGAAAGGCGCGGTCATACCAGCCCTGCAGAATCGTGTCTTGCGACGTCGCAGCAGAGACCACCAGCGGATACGAGGCGAGCTGGCGATAGCCATACAAGCGGGTCACGCCGTCGACCACGGAATTGAGCATCGCGGTGCCAGCGTTAGCGTTCGGCAACAGGGTTTGATAGATCTCGCCGTGAGCCACCGAGGTGTTGATCAGCGACTCATCAAAGGGCCGTCGCGCCAGCAAGGTGCCGTCGGTCAGCGCCAGAAACATGATGCCGCTGTCATCGAGGCTGAAGCTTTTGAAGAACTGATCGAAGTAGGACATGCGGATACCGGCCATCAGCACGCCCTGAAAGTTGCCAAGTTGATCGTTGACGCGTCTGGAAATCGGAATAATCCACTCGCCGTTTTCGCGGCTGCGAATCGCCGGGCCGATGTGCGCAACGGTCGAAGCATTCTGCTGATGGAACTTGAAATATTCGCGATCGGCCACGCCATTGCCACGAGGCAGATCGGCGAACGAAGTAATGACCCACTGCCCTTCGCGATCGAAGAGAAAGATGCCATGCAACTGATCCAGTTGCTGCGCGCGGCGGGCAAAGATCCGCTGTAACCGAGGGCGCTGCGCCGCCCCGTAACCATCGTCCTGAATCCAGTCGACGAGGCTGGTCATCACCAGATCTGCCGCCCGCACGGTGTCCTCGGCCTGCTGCGCCATGGCTCGGGTCAGGTTGCCCGAGGCCATTTTCGCCACCGCCAGATCCTGACGCCGCGACTGCTCCAATTGCAGGTACAGCAGACCGCACAGGCACAGGCTCACCGCAACGATAAACAGCACCGCCGCTTTGCGAAGCGGCAACCGTTTGAGCGTGCCGGGGGCCTGATGCGGATCGTGAATGGGGATTGGCAAAAGCATGTCCTGGGCAGGTACGACAGGGGCGCGAGCCCGAAACCCTTGTATGTGTGAGCGTAGCCCACCGGGATGTACCGGGCAAACGCCCGCCTCCCGCCCAGTTATCGGCGCGTCGCGAGTTTGGATGATCGCTTTTCGTCGATTTATTTACGATTGCTTCTTTACGGTTAATCAGTTGTGCAGGGCCAGCCGCCGCATCGCGCTGGTCAGGTGCGCGCGAGCACTTTGCGCATCGCCTTGACGCATTTGTTCATAGGCGCGCTGCGCAATGGCGTGGGGCACCGGTTTCAATTCACGCCCGGTGGCCATGGCCAGCAGTTGCACTTGCGCGGCGCGCTCCAGGTAATACAGATCGTCCCAGGCTTCGGCGATGGTCGGCGCAGCGACAATCACCCCGTGGTTTTTCAGAAAGAGAATGTCGGCGTCGCCCATGACGCTGGCGATGCGGTCGCCTTCGGATGCGTCCAGTGCGAGGCCGTTGTAATCCTCGTCCACCGCTGTGCGCCCGTAAAACTTCAGCGCAGTCTGCCCCAGCCACAGCAGCGGCGGGCCTTGCAACAGGCACAACGCGGTGGCGTGCGGCATGTGCGTATGGAACGCAACTTTTACCCGTGGCAGTTGTTTGTGCAGGCGCGCGTGGATGTAGAACGCAGTTGCTTCGGGCTCGCCATCGCCATCGACCACATTGCCGGCGAAGTCACAGACCAGCAGATTCTGCGCGGTCACTTCCGAAAAAGCGTAGCCGTATGGATTGACCAGAAACAGATCATCATGCCCCGGCAGCATCGCCGAAAAGTGATTGCAGATGCCCTCCTCCAGACCATGCAATGCGGCCAGTTGAAAGCACGCAGCAAGTTCGTTGCGAGCGGTGATGATCGCCTCGGTTTCCAGATTCAACGTTGCGCTTGGTCTGGCTTTGCCAGTGCCGCTCAAGATATGCGCCATGGCAATTCTCCTTAGGTCCAGCCGAGGGATTTGAACAGCGGCAGCAGTTGATCGAGGCTGGAGAGGATCGCGTCGGGCCGATAGTCCGGCAACAACTGACGACCCGTGCCGCGATCGATCCACACGCAACGAAAGCCCATGTCCCGCGCCGCCGTGTGATCGAGCATTGGGCTGGCGCAGATGTGCACCACTTCATCCCGGGACACGCCCAATTGCTCATGAGCGTAGTCGAACAGGCGTGGCGCCGGTTTGTAGGCACCAGCCTGTTGCGCGGTGATCACCCGGTCGATGTGGCCGCCGAGTTGCGCGACGTTGCCGGCAATGATGTCGTCGTCGGTGTTGGAGACGATGCACAGCTTGAAGCCCATGGCTTTGAGCTGCGCGAGGGTGTCGACCACTTCGGCAAATGGCGGCATGTTCGGGATGGCCGCCGCCAGGCGTTGACTGTCCTCGGGCTGGCTCGGCAAGCCCAACTCTGCCAGCGCCAGTTGCAGGCCGAGGGTGCTCAGTTCCCGAAAGGTACGGTGCGGCGGCGTTTGTTCCAGACGGTGCTCGTGACGGTCGTAGACTTCGATCAACTTAGTGGCGTCAACTGCGTGCTGGCCCTTGTCGCTGAGTATTTTCTCGACCACGGCTTTCAGGCCTTCATCCCAGTGGATCAGCGTGCCGTAGCAATCGAAGGTCAGCCAGTGCGGGCGTGGCGTGTTGTTCAAGGTCATCGGTCGATTCCTCCAGAGTGAGGACTTCAGCTTATGAGCGCGCGGTGATAGTGTGAAATTAAATAAATACGCGATCGTCATTCGCAAAACAACTATCAGGAATACCGCCATGCTGGATCTGGAACTGCTGAAAACCTTTGTCTGCGTGGTCGACGAAGGCAGCTTCACCCGCGCCGCCGAACGTGTGCACCGCACGCAATCGACGGTCAGCCAGCAGGTGCGCAAACTCGAAGATCTGGTCGGCCACCCGCTACTCCTGCGCGACCGCAGCGGAGTGAACGTCGCGGTCACCGAACACGGCGAACTGCTGATCCACTATGCGCGCCGGTTACTGGCGCTGTCTGCCGAAGCCACGCAAGCGCTGGCCAGCGACGTCGATCTGGAAGTGCTGCGCATCGGCATGCCGGAAGACTTCGACGCCCGGTGCATGGCACTGATCCTCGCCGGCTTCACCCGCAGCCACCCGCAGGCGCGCCTGGAAACCATCAGCGGCATGAGCCTCGACCTGCGCCAACGCCTCGACGCCGGCGACATCGACATTGCCCTGATCAAACGCGAACCCGACAGCGGCCCGGCATGGGCCACCTGGCCGGAACGCCTGGTATGGGTCAAAGGCACCGAATTCGACACCTCCAGCGGTGTGCTGCCGCTGGCGCTGTTTCCGCAGGGCTGCCTGTATCGACAACGGGCGATTCGCCTGCTCGATGTAGCGCAGCGACCGTGGCGAGTGGCGTTCGGCAGCCACAGCCTGACCGGGATTCAAGCGGCGGTAGCGTCTGGGTTGGGGGTTTCGGTGCTGCCGGTTTCGGCGGTATTGCCAGAGCATGAGGTGTGTACGGATCTGCCGGAGTTGGCGCCGACGGAACTTGCGCTGGTCAGCCGCGAGGGAGTGTTGAGCGGGTTGCAGCGGGGGCTGGTGGAGTTTTTGCGTGGGGAATTGGGGGTGGATGCGGGGGGATTTGCGTGAGTCCCCCCGGGGTTGTTTATTCGGGTTTGTTGATTTCGCGGAGCAGGTCGGCGGTGGGGATGTTCATGGTGTTTGAGTAGTAGGTTTTGTAGCCAAAGGCAGTGACAAATAGTTTGCAGGGAATCTGGCTTTTGTTGGAGAGAAGGTTGTTTAGCTCCGTTGTAGACAGGTGACGTTCTGAACTACGGCTGCTGGAGGTTTCAACGAGAAACGCGCTGGTGAGATAAGAAAATTTCCCTCCGTTTAGCGGTTCCCCGTCAGACTCAATCAAACCTACCGCGGAAAACTGCATCGCTTTCTCAATGGAGAAATCATGATCGTCCCCCAACGCACACGTCAGAAAACCTGCAATCATCCCTTCTCCCTGTCCTTTATCAAACAGGTTCAGGACATCCACATCCGATTGGTATCGGATGTCATATAAAAGCGTCCTCTCTCGTTTCACGGACACGAAACTCAAGTTTGCAGCAGGCTTTGAATGGTCTTTTGCACATCCGGAGCAAACAATGAGCAATACGCAGATGATCAATCTGGACATCAAGAAAACTCCTTCATGATCGCGGCCATCAACAAATCGCTCGCCGAATTGCCACCGGAAATAGGCGCAACAAACAGCTCTAGCGCGTTTGCATGACTGGTATCGACGTTTACGTTCAAAGAAGGCCCACAAGAAACAATCCACTTCTCACCAAAGTCAGCTACGCCATCTGATGAATTTCTATTGGTAGGTGTCGCTTTGATGTTGATCCATTCGACAGCGACTGGGTCAGGTCGCTGGCGATATATGTCTGAGCCGATCCAGACAAGAGCACCTTCGCCAACCGGATCCAAAGTAATCAGCATCTGCATTCTGTATCCCCAATCCGACATGAGTTTCGTCAGATGCGCACCGTTCCATCCACCGAGGCTATGTCCGACGATGTATATAGGGCAACTCTTGTACGGAATCAGGCTAAGAACATATCGCTGGATGTCTTGCTTCCCTCTGACTTCGTTATAACCCAGCCACTCTGAGCGATATCTACCTTCGGCGCTCAGCGACTCATTGCGTTTATCAAATGCAGCCCGGGCGGCCAAAATGTTTCCATAAGGCCCAGAAAAGTAATAACTCTCCTTATCCCCAGCCCCACCAATAAAAAGCACGATCGCCTTGGTACTTTCCACCGGCACAGGCTTGGCGCTGACATCCTTCTTGTCGGTCAGCGTATGCTCCTTGTGCAGCTTGTAAGTATTGCCCTTCGCGCACGTTACCGTCTCAGCCGTCATTGCCTCACTCCTCCAGAAACAGCTTGATGGTTTCAGGCAGGTGCGAACTGACTTCATGGGTAAATCCGGAGGCATCAGACACGCCATGTTCCATGCGTCCGTCGGCGCGCTGGATCATGTAGGGATGGTTGGGCATCGGTTCACCGGTCACATCGTTGACCAGTTTCAGCTTGTCGGTGAAGTGCACCGGCATCGGCAGCAGACCACTGAAAGGCGCCGCGACTACGGTGTCGCCAATGATCACCGTGCCTGAACCGCCGATGACGACATTGCCGTGGCCACCGGTGCTGTCCAGCGTCGCCGCGTTCAAGCCATTGATGAACACGGTGCCAGATACAGCGCCGCTGATCGCACTGCCGCAAGCGGACTTGTCGGTCATGCGCGCAGCCGCCAGTCCATCAAAATTGACATTCGGCGAGCCGCTGACGATCGGGTTGGTGCCGTGTCCCGGCAACGGGCAGGCGGTGGGATCGGTGACGCGGGCAGCGGGTTTTCCGCTCATGAACAGCTCCTTGCAATGTGTCGTGCAGATCCTTTGAGGCGCGCAGCATGCGCGAATTTGCCCTCCCCTTCAAATCCTCAGGCCAAAAAAACAGGCGCTCACGGGAGCGCCTGCTTTTCCTGGCTCATTACGGATGGCTTACCGTACCGGCGGCACCCGAATATCCCCCGCCCGACACTGCGTCTTCACCCCTTTGCCACACGCGCCGAACTGCAAATCCTTGCCCATGCACACCCGCACTTCCGACAGCTGCGGGCCGCTGCAAACCACCGCAATTCCGTCTTCGGAAATACCCGGATTGGCCTTGCGAAACAGATCGACAATTTCCTGCGCTTCGAAGTAGTACGACGTCGAGCCGAACGGCTGTAACGCCTGCGGAATCTTCACCGCGCCGAGGGCCTGATCGGACTTGTCCAGATAGCCCACCGCGCCAAGACCGCTGCAGGTACCGTGCTTGGACCATTCGTGATCGAGGAGTTTTTTTGTCGGGTACATCGTCAGGCCCTTGCTGGTTTCTGCCGCCGATAGCCTGGTCAGCGGCGGGCAGGATTCTGGCCAGCCGCCTTTGGCGTATTGCGGCCACAAACCGTGCAGGACAAAACCATAACCCTTGCCGGTGCACTGCGCGTCGTCCTTGTGCGACAGACAAAAAGTCGGCGACCAGGACAGCGCCAGCAGGTAGTAGTCGAACACCCCCGCCACCGATTCCGCCTGAGCTTTGTTCGACTCCGGCTGACGCGCCGAACTCATGCCGATGCTACCGGCCGTCAGCGCGATCAGCGCTAGAATTGTAAACAGCTTTTTCATTAACCCGTTCCTTGGGACGCCTGCGTCCGTGGTTTTCGTTGTTGGCCAGACCTGGCCAGTGCTGATTTCGACACGCTTGTATTGCAAGCGCATGACGCAAGGCAAGGCCCTGCGTCGTGCAAAGGTCTACGCTGAACAGGCAGACATCCAACAAGGGAACCGACATGAGTAAAGCAGACGAACTCGCCGCCAGACTCAAGCAGACACGGCATACCCAGGCTGATGCGGCGCTGGAAATCGATTGCTGGCCTGCTCAGGTGTACGACTTGTACCACCGCATTGAGGGCTGGCTGCAGCCAGTCACCGAAGTAGGACTGAAGATTCGGCGCAATCCTACGCACGTTTGCGAAAGTTCGCCGGACGGCGAAAGCCACGACTACGCCATCGACCAGTTGGTGATCGAAGCGAACAATCACAGTCTGATTTTCGATCCGATTGCGCGGTTCACCGAGGACGGTTGCGGACGTGTCGAGATCAAGGTGCCGGGGCGCGATCAGTCGTTGCTGCGCACGGTTGACGAGCATGGCGAAAGCCATTGGTGGTTGCAGACTATCGAGACCGGCCAGGAGCTGGATGCGATCGCGCTGACGGAAAACAATCTGCTGCAGGTGGTGCAGCAAGGGTTAAGCCTGTAAGCCGCCCGGGTTAACTGACAAAACTGTAATGTTTGCCTCAGCCAACTGAAAGCCGGGGCTGGCTAGTCTCTCTGTCATGAGTCAGACGGGGATTTCCAGCGCATGCCATCCATTCTCACAAGACGTACTTTTGTCAAAGGCCTGGCCGCCGGTAGCTTGCTCGGTGGCCTCGGGCTCTGGCGTACACCGGTCTGGGCACTGAACGGCGCCGCGCCCGTCAACGAACTGAGCGGTAACGAATTCGAGTTGTTCATCGGCGAAACTCCGGTCAATTTCACGGGTTCTGCACGCACGGCGATGACCATCAATGGCAGCCTGCCCGGTCCGCTGTTGCGCTGGCGCGAAGGCGATACCGTGACGCTGCGGGTGCGAAACCGGCTCACGGCCGACACCTCGATTCACTGGCACGGCATTCTGCTGCCGGCGAACATGGACGGCGTACCGGGTCTGAGTTTCCACGGCATCGAACCGGGCGGCGTGTACGTTTACCAGTTCAAGGTTCGGCAACACGGCACCTACTGGTATCACAGCCATTCCGGCTTACAGGAGCAGGCCGGCGTCTATGGGCCGCTGGTCATTGAGGCCAAAGAGCCGGAGCCGTTCCAGTACGATCGCGACTACGTGGTGATGCTCAGCGACTGGACCGACGAAGACCCGGCCAGCCTGATGAAGACGCTGAAAAAGCAGTCCGACTACTACAACTTCCACAAACGCACCGTCGGCGACTTTATTAACGATGTCGGTGAGAAAGGCTGGGGCGCCACGGTTGCCGATCGCACGATGTGGGCGCAAATGAACATGAACCCCACCGACATCGCCGACGTAAGTGGCGCCACGTATACCTTTTTGATCAACGGCCAGGCCCCCGATGACAACTTCACCTGGCTGTTCCGTCCCGGCGAAAAACTGCGCCTGCGCCTGATCAACGGCTCGGCCATGACCTATTTCGATGTGCGCATTCCGGGACTGAAGATGACGGTGGTGGCTGCCGATGGCCTGCACGTCAAACCGGTCAGCGTCGATGAACTGCGCATTGCCGTGGCCGAGACCTATGACGTGATCGTTGAACCTGCAACCGAGGCCTACACCCTCTTCGCTCAGGCGATGGATCGCAGCGGTTACGCCCGTGGCACTCTCGCCACACGCCCCGGCATGTCGGCAGCAGTGCCGGCGCTGGATCCGCGTCCGTTGGTGAGCATGGACGACATGGGCATGGGCGGCATGGATCACGGCAGCATGGACATGAGCACCATGGATCACTCCAGCATGGGCCCGATGCAAGCCCATCCCGACAGTGAAAACAATAATCCGCTGGTGGACATGCAGGCCATGATCACCGCGCCAAAGCTCGACGACCCAGGCCTCGGCCTGCGCAACAACGGCCGCCGAGTGCTGACCTACGCCGACCTGCGCAGCACCTTCGAGGACCCGGACGGCCGCGATCCGGGCCGCACGATAGAACTGCACCTGACCGGCCACATGGAGAAATTCGCCTGGTCGTTCAACGGCATCAAATTCTCCAATGCCGAGCCTCTACGTCTGAAATACGGCGAGCGCATCCGCCTGGTGCTGGTCAACGACACCATGATGACCCACCCGATCCACCTGCACGGGATGTGGAGCGATCTGGAAGACGAAAACGGCGACTTTCAGGTGCGCAAACACACCATCGACATGCCGCCCGGCAGCCGCCGCAGCTATCGCGTCACCGCCGACGCCCTCGGCCGCTGGGCTTATCACTGTCATCTGCTTTATCACATGGAAACGGGCATGTTCCGCGAAGTGCGGGTGGAAGAATGAAGAGACCGATCATGACTCGACTCAGCGTGTTTTCGCTGCTGCTCGCCGGCACCTCCGCCATGGCCGCCGACGCCATGCACGGCATGGACCACAGCCAGATGCCCGGGATGGATCATTCGGCAATGCAAAGCATGGACGACGGTATGATGCAGCCCGCCGCGCCCAGCGAAAGCCGCACGCCGGTTCCGCCCGTGACCGACGCCGACCGCGCTGCGGTGTTCACCAGCCCCGGCGGTCATCAGGTGCACGACAGCGTTATAAACAGCTACTTTCTTGCCGACAAACTCGAATGGCAGAACGCCGATGACGGCAGCGCTTTGGCCTGGGACCTGTCCGGCTGGATCGGCGGGGATACCGATCGGCTGTGGCTGCGTTCTGAAGGCGAGCGCAACAACGGCAAGACTGAAGACGCGGAAATTCAAGCGCTATGGGGCCACGCCATTTCACCGTGGTGGGACGTGGTCAGCGGCGTGCGTCAGGACTTCAAACCCGGCGCACCGCAAACCTGGGCCGCGTTGGGCGTGCAAGGCATGGCGCTGTACAACTTCGAGGCCGAAGCCACGGCTTTCCTCGGCGAGGGCGGCCAGAGTGCGGTACGCCTGGAGGGCGACTACGACATCCTGCTGACCAATCGACTGATCCTGCAGCCGACCGCAGAACTCAACATATATGGCAAAAACGATCCGCAGCGAGGCATCGGCTCAGGGTTGTCCAATACCGAGGCGGGCCTGCGGTTGCGCTATGAAATCCGCCGCGAATTCGCGCCTTACATCGGCGTGACGTGGAATCGCACTTACGGCAACACCGCCGACTATGCCCGCGAAGAAGACGAGGATCGCAGTGAGGCGCGCCTCGTCCTCGGCGTCAGGCTGTGGTTCTGAATTCTTCTACAAAAACAAACCGGAGACCTTGCATGCGCACATTGACGTTGCCCCTGATATTCGCCAGCGGATTGCTCCTGAGCACCCTCGCCCAGGCCCATCCGAAACTGCTCTCGTCGACGCCAGCCGAAGGCGCGGAAGGCGCCGCGCCGGGCAGGATCGAGCTGCACTTTTCCGAGAACCTGGTCACGCAATTCTCCGGGGCCAAACTGGTAATGACCGAAATGGGTGGCATGGCTCACTCGCCGATGCCGATGAAAGCCAAGGTCAGCGCCAGCAGCGATCCGAAAACCATGCTGATCACCCCGCTCGCCCCGCTGCCTGCCGGCACCTATCAGGTGCTGTGGCGCGCGGTGTCCGCCGACACGCACCCGATCACCGGTAACGTCACGTTCAAAGTGAAGTGAACAATGGCGGACCTGCTCAACATCATCCTGCGGTTCGCCTTGTATGTGGATTTGCTGCTGTTGTTCGGGCTGGCGTTGTTTGGCTTGTACAGCTTCAACGCGCTGCTGCGGTTCCGTCCGTTGTTGCGGGGCATGGCAGTGACAGCCGCGTTACTGTCAGTGGCCGGGCTGGTGCTGATGACCCGCGCCATGAGTGGCGAAACACAGCTCGCGGCATTGTGGCCGCACCTGCAGATGATGCTGCTGGAAACAGACGTCGGCCTGGCGTGGGCGCTGCGGATGACAGCGCTGGCCATCGTAGTGATCCGGCCGAGTCTGTGGCCAGCGTCGTTGGCAGGCGCCATTGCCCTCGCTTCGCTGGCATGGAGCGGGCATGGCGCGATGGACGAAGGATGGCTGCGGTTCTGGCACTTTCTCAGCGACATCTTGCACTTGCTTGCGGCGGGAGCGTGGTTGGGTGCCTTGCTGGCGCTGGTGTTGATGGCGAGCGGGCGGATCGGTGACACACGCCTTCGCCTGCTCGCCGATGCAGTGAAACGCTTCGAATGGATGGGCGCGTTGATCGTGCTAACGGTGTTGGTCACCGGCGTGATGAATTATCTTTTCATCGTCGGCCCAAGGCTCGACGGAGTGCTGTTCGGCACCTACGGGCTGCTGCTGGCGATCAAGGTGCTGGCGTTTGCCGTGATGCTGGTGCTCGCTGCGTTGAACCGCTTTCATCTTGGACCGTCACTGCAACAATCGCTGCGCGACGGCCAGCACCTCATCGCCGCGAACGCGCTGCGGCGCAGTGTGGTGATGGAGCTGGCCCTTGCCCTGTTGATCGTGGCGCTGGTGGCGTGGCTGGGCACATTGAGTCCGGACCCGGGATGACACCCGTGGAAGGCTTTCACTACACTGGGCCACCTTCCCTTTCAGAAGCCCGATCTCAATGACAACACTAAAAAGCACGATGATCCTCGGCGGCCTGCTGACCCTGGCGACTGGCGCTCACGCCGACCCCGCCACGTCCCACCTCGACAGCATTCAGCAACAAGGCCAGTTGCGCGTCTGCACCACCGGCGACTACAAGCCCTATACCTTCAAGCGCAACGATGGCGACTTCGAAGGCATCGACATCAGCATGGCCCGCTCCCTGGCCGACAGCCTCGGCGTCAAGGTGCAATGGGTGCAGACCACCTGGAAAACCCTGATGCCCGACATGCAGGCCGGCAAATGCGACATCGGCATGGGCGGCATCTCGGTCACCCTCGAACGGCAGAAAAAAGCCTACTTCAGCAACACCCTCGACACCGACGGCAAGATCCCGCTGGTGCGCTGCGCCGACCAGTCCAAATACCAGACCATCGACCAGATCAACCAGCCCAACGTGCGCCTCGTGGAACCTGCCGGCGGCACCAACGAAGCTTTCGTTCACGCCTTCCTGCCCAAAGCGCAACTGGCCCTGCACGACAACGTGACGATCTTCCAGCAACTGCTCGACAACAAAGCCGACGTGATGATCACCGACGCCTCGGAAGCGCTGTATCAGCAGAAACTCAAACCCGGTTTGTGCGCAGTGAACCCGCATCAATACATGCAATACGGCGAGAAGGCTTACCTGCTGCCACGCGACGACATCAGCTGGAAACTGTATGTCGATCAGTGGCTGCATTTGAGCAAGGTCACTGGCAAGTATCAGCAGACGTTGGGTGAGTGGATTGCGGTGCCG
>NZ_RAZO01000415.1:0-2057 GCF_004307535.1 Pseudomonas sp. Sample_9 | reverse complement strand
AGACCGCAGGGAGTTGAACAATGGGCAATGTCCAGACCGCCGCCAGCGCAGGGGAATTGCTGTGGCGGCACATGCCGAGTGGCGAGCTGGTCGATCTTGGCCGGCCGCATCGGGTGCCGTTGGGGCAGTTGCGTTTGCAACGTGCGCCAAAGAGCATTTTGAGTCGACGCGAAACCCTTTTGCTCGGTGTGCTCGCGTTGGTCGTGCATGGCGCGGTGATTTACTGGGTCAGCCAGAAACCGACGCCAGTGCTGCCGGTGGTACCGCCGGAAATTCCGCCGATGACCATCGAGTTTTCGCATCCGGCTCCGCCCGCGCGGCCGGTTGTTGCGCCGCCACCACCGGCACCGGTGGTCGAGCCGCCACCGCCAGTGGAGGACGAGTTGGCGGTGAAACCGCCGCCGCCCAAGCCGATCGCCAAACCCAAACCGGTGGTGAAACCGCCGCCCAAACCGGCGCCGAAGGCAGTAGAGCAACCGCCAGCGCCAGCGAAGCCCGCAGCCCCGGTCGCCGCGCCAGCGCCTCCTGCGCCACCGGCACCGGCGCCCGTTACCCCGGCGTCAGCCAACGCTGCGTATCTGAAAAACCCGGCACCGGAATATCCGTCGCTGGCCCAGCGTCGCGGTTGGGAGGGCACGGTGTTGTTACGGGTGCATGTGTTGGCCAGCGGCAAACCGGGCGAGATTCAGATTGCCAAAAGCAGTGGCCGGCAGCAGCTCGACGATGCGGCGCTGAATGCCGTCAAGCGCTGGAGTTTCGTCCCGGCCAAGCAGGGTGATGTCGCCCAGGACGGCTGGGTCAGCGTGCCCATCGATTTCAAGATTCATTAAACCGAAACCAAATTCGCGCGAAATGTTTACACGAGGGAACACATCATGACGTTACTGGCATCTCCACTGGAATCCATCGAAAGCGCGGTGATCTGGCTGCTGGTGGTTTTTTCCGTCGCCACTTGGGGCCTGGCTTTGCTCAAGGCTGTGCAGTTCGGTCGTCTGAAAGCGCAGGATCGGCGCTTTCACAAACGTTTCTGGGCGGCGTCGAGTCTGGATGCCGCCGCCGAGTTGAGCGAAACCCAGCCCGGCGCCGCAGCGCGCGTGGCGCAGGCCGGTTACGCAGCAATCCAGGTGGGCGAGGCGCCGCAGGCGAATGATCTGAGCCAGGCGATCAACCATCAGGATCGCCTCGAGCGTGCCTTGCGCCAGCAGATCGTCCGCGAACGCCGTTCGCTGGAAACCGGTCTGGCGGTGGTCGCGAGTATTGGCAGCACCTCGCCGTTCATTGGTTTGTTCGGCACGGTGTGGGGAATCATGGAAGCGTTGAAAGGCATCAGCGCCGCTGGTTCGGCAAGCCTGGAAACCGTGGCCGGCCCGATCGGTGCGGCACTGGTCGCGACTGGCGTGGGGATCGCCGTCGCGGTGCCGGCGGTGCTGGTTTACAACTACTTTCTGCGCCGTCTGAAATTGACCGCAGCGGATCTCGATGACTTCGCCCACGACTTCTACAGCCTGGCGCAGAAGAGTGCGTTCCGCGTGCTGATCCACCCGACCGCACACAAGGTTGCAACGTCGGGCAACGCGGCAAAAGTCAAGGAGGCGTCCTGATATGGCCTTCTCCACGCAAGACACCGATGAGGTGCTCAGCGAGATCAACGTGACGCCGCTGGTAGACGTGATGCTGGTGCTGCTGGTGGTGTTTATCGTCACCGCGCCGCTGCTGACCAACGCAATACCGATCAACCTGCCGAAGACCGAAGCGGTGGCGCCGGTCGAGCAAAAAGACCCGCTGGTGGTGAGCATCGACGGCGCCGGCAAGCTGTTTATCAACAAGGACGAGATTCAGCCTGACTTGCTCGAATTCAACCTGAAGTCGGCCAAGGCCAAGGACCCGGAAGTGCGCGTGCAGTTGCAGGCCGATGACGGGGTGAACTACGGCGAAGTGGCGCGAGCCATGGCTTCGATCGAACGGGCGGGGATTACCAGGTTGTCGGTGATTACCGCGCGGTGACAGGTTTTCGTTTTTCCGGGGCCGTCTCCTTGGCAGGGTGCGGCCCTTTTTTT
>NZ_RAZO01000473.1:0-2057 GCF_004307535.1 Pseudomonas sp. Sample_9 | reverse complement strand
CCGGTACTTCGGGTTCCGATGACTGGCGTGCTCCAGTCGTTTAATTACGGCTGATCGTTACACGCATCGGCCAGCTCTGCTGGTCGATGTTGTTTACGCCCCTCCAGAATTTCGCGTACGTTGAGCCGCTTTTTGCGGCCGTCGACGGGCGCCGCTGTACAGCACGAGGAACAAGGGATGTTCGCGCCGGCCAATGAAACCCACTTTGCCCTGACCATCGAAGGGCTTTCCGCCGACTTTCAGGTATTCACCCTGACCGGCCGGGAAGCCATCAGCCAGCCTTTTGTCTTCGAGGTGGAACTGGTCAGTGAGCAGCCGTCGCTGGACCTCGAAACCCTGCTGCACAAACCGGCCTTTCTGCAGCTGTCGCCTGACGGCAGCGGCATCCATGGCCAGATCTACCGCGCCGCGCAAGGCGATTCCGGCAAGCGCCTGACCCGTTATTCGGTGACCTTGCGCCCGCAACTGGCGTACCTGGCGCACCGCATCAACCAGCGCATCTTTCAGAACCTCAGCGTGCCGAAGATCATCGGCATGGTCTTGGAAGAGCACGGCATTCAAGGCAACGCCTACGAATTCAAGACCGGCTCGATCTATCCCGAACGCATCTACTGCGTGCAATACGACGAGTCGGATCTGCACTTCATCCAGCGTCTGTGCGAGGAAGAAGGCATTCACTTCCACTTCCAGCACAGCGCCAACGCGCACAAGCTCGTTTTCGGCGATGACCAGACGGTGTTCCCGAAACTCGCCCCGGTGCCCTATCAGCAAGACTCCGGCATGGTCGCCAGCAACCCGGTGATCAAGCGTTTCGACCTGCGCCTGGAAACCCGCACCAGCCGCACCACGCGCCGCGACTACGACTTCGAAAAACCGCGCCTGACCCTGGAAAGCGAAAACCGTGGCGACGCCCTGCCCGACCTCGAAGACTACGATTACCCGGGCCGCTTCATCGACCGCGAGCGCGGCAAGCACCTGGCCAAACGCGCCCTCGAACGTCATCGCAGCGACTTCCAATTGGCGGAAGGCAAGAGTGATCAGCCGTTGCTGGTCAGCGGTCATTTCCTCGCCCTGACCGAACACCCGAAAGCCAAGTGGAACGACCTCTGGCTGCTCACTGAAGTCCTGCACGAAGGCAAGCAGCCGCAAGTGCTCGAGGAGTCGGTGACCAGCGACACCACCGCGCTCAAAGACGATTTCCACCAGGGCTACCGCAACCGCTTCCAGGCCACCCCATGGGACGTGCCCAACCGCCCGCCGCTGCGCCACCCGAAACCACGCATCCTCGGCAGCCAGAGCGCGGTGGTCACCGGCCCGAAAGGCGAAGAAATCCACTGCGACGAATACGGCCGGGTCAAAGTCCAGTTTCACTGGGACCGCGAAGGCCAGGCCGACGACAAGACCAGCTGCTGGCTGCGCGTCTCCAGCGCCTGGGCCGGCGCCCAATACGGCGGCATCGCCATCCCGCGCATCGGCATGGAAGTGCTGGTCACCTTCCTTGAAGGCGACCCCGATCAACCGCTGATCAGCGGCTGCCTGTACCACAAGGAAAACACCGTCCCCTATCCACTGCCGGCGAACAAGACCCGCAGCACCTTCAAGACCCTGAGCTCGATGGGCGGTGGCGGCTACAACGAACTGCGCATCGAAGACAAAAAAGGCCAGGAACAAATCTACCTGCACGCCCAGCGCGACTGGGACGAAAACATCGAGCACGACCAGAAAATCCGCGTCGGCAACGAACGCCACGACACCGTCGAGCAAAACAGTTACAGCGAATTCAAGGCCGAAGAACACCACACCGTCTACGCCGACCGCAAAGTCGAAACCCGCGCCAACGACCACCTCACCGTCGGCGTCAACCAGCACGTCAAGATCGGCACCGGCCAGTTCATCGACGCAGGTCAGGAAATCCACCTGAGCAGTGGCATGAAGGTGGTGATGGAAGCCGGTGCCGAACTCACGCTGGTCGGCGGCGGCAGCTTCATCAAGATCGATGCTGGCGGCGTGACCATGAGCGGGCCGGTGATCAACATGAACTCCGGCGGGAGCCCGGG
>NZ_RAZO01000345.1:0-2058 GCF_004307535.1 Pseudomonas sp. Sample_9 | reverse complement strand
AACGGCATTTGCCGCTGCGGGTGCGGGTGTTTATGGATTGGCTCGGCGATGTCGTTCGTTCGACGCTTTGACAGATCACCTTCGACCGAACTGTGGGAGCGAGCCTGCTCGCGAAGAGGGCGTGTCAGTCATGCAGAGTTGTCTGACCCAGCGCTTTCGCGAGCAGGCTCGCTCCCACAGAGATTTGCACAGGGTCAGAAGATTTGGGTGAACAGCCAGTAAAGGCTGCCCGACAGCAGGATGGCCGCTGGCAGGGTCAACACCCAGGCCATGAGCAGATTGCGGATTGTGCGCATCTGCAATCCGGCGCCATTGGCAACCATGGTCCCGGCCACGCCCGATGACAGCACATGGGTGGTCGACACCGGCAAACCGAACATGTCCGCCGCGCCGATGGTCAGCATCGCCACGGTTTCCGCCGAGGCGCCCTGGGCGTAGGTCAGGTGAGTCTTGCCGATCTTCTCGCCGACGGTCACGACGATGCGCTTCCAGCCGACCATGGTGCCGAGTCCCAACGCGATGGCCACGGCGATTTTCACCCATAGCGGAATGAACCGCGTGGCGTTGTCGATCTGCTGTTTGAACAGCTGCAGTTTGCTGCTGGTGTCGGCATCGAAATTGCCGACCTTGTTCTTCTCCATCAGGCGAATGCTTTCGCTGGCCAGATACATGTCGTTGCGCACGTTGCCCATGGCTTCGGCAGGGACTTTTGCCAGCGAGCCGTAGCCTCTGACTTCCTCGCCGATGTGTCCGGTCAGGGCGGCGAGGGCGGGGATCAGTTGCGGCGTCGGTTCCTTGCTGCGCATGTAGTCCGAAAGAATCGGACGCGGATCGGCCGGTGCCTGCAGTGGCGCGTTTTTCACCAGCGCTTGCTGGGTGACTTGGGCCACGGCGGCGAATTGCAGCGATTGTTCTTCCGGCATGGTGCGGTTCAGTGCATAGGCCATCGGCAGTGTGCCGACCAGAATCAGCATGATCAGGCCCATGCCTTTCTGGCCGTCGTTGGAGCCGTGAGCGAATGACACACCGGTGCAGGTGGCAATCAGCAAACCGCGAATCCACCACGGCGGCGGGGCGTTGCCTTCGGGCGCCTTGTACAGCGCACGGTTTTTGACGAACGCGCGCAACGCCAGCAGCAACAGCGCCGCGCAACCGAAGCCCACCAGCGGTGACAGCAGCAGCGCATAACCGATCTTGGTTGCCTGCGCCCAGTCGACACCGCTGGTGCCATCGCGGCCATGCATGAGGGCATTGGCCACGCCGACGCCGATGATCGAGCCGATCAGAGTATGCGAAGACGACGCCGGCAACCCCAGCCACCAAGTGCCGAGGTTCCACAGAATCGCCGCGATCAACAGGGCGAAGATCATCGCAAACCCGGCAGACGAACCGACCTGCAGAATCAGCTCCACCGGCAACAGCGCGATGATGCCGAACGCCACCGCACCGCTGGACAGCAGCACACCGAGGAAATTGAAGAACCCCGACCAGACCACCGCGACATTCGGCGGCAGCGAGTGGGTGTAGATCACCGTCGCCACGGCGTTGGCGGTGTCGTGGAAACCGTTGACGAACTCGAAACCCAACGCAATCAACAGTGCCACGCCGAGCAGCAGAAACGGCGTCCAGGTGGTGACCACCGTGCCGAGCTCGTGCATGTCGTGCATCAGGCTGTAGGCGGTGAACAACATGCCCATGGCCAGCACGGCGAAAAAGATCACGTAGGCAAACGGACCGGGTTTCTTGTCGAGCGCCGGTCTGCCGCTGGCGGCGGATGCGGGGCTGGCGGTCAGTGAGGGCGTAGCCATGGCGGACAATCCTGAGCGAGGAAAGGAATGTCGCCCATGATCGTTGCAGAATGTTACAGAGAGACTGCGTCAGGTCAGTGTTTGGGCGTTCAAGCCCGCCGCTGATCTGAAGGCTGAAAAAGAAACCTGTGGGAGCGAGCCTGCTCGCGAAAGCGCCATGTCATTCAACATTGATTTATCTGACACACCGACTTCGCGAGCAGGCTCGCTCCCACAGAGACGATTGTCTTGTGTGTGGGATTTGCGCTCA
>NZ_RAZO01000185.1:0-28229 GCF_004307535.1 Pseudomonas sp. Sample_9 | reverse complement strand
TGCTGCTCAAGCGCCCGCCGGTATTGCCCGACTGGGCCGACGAACACAGCGCCACATTGCATGCGCTGCAGGTCGATCGGCGCGCGCAGGGCAAGGGTTACGGCAAGGCTTGCCTGCAAGCGCTGCCCGCTGTCGCGCTTGGAGCCTGGCCGGAAATCAAAGGGCTGGAGCTGTCGGTAGACGCCGACAACGAAGCGGCCATCGCGCTGTACGCCAAACACGGCTACGTCGACAGCGGCGAAGCCTACAAGGGCCGAATCGGTTACGAGCGGCGTATGGGGCTGTTTTTCTAGATCGTAGAGGGATGCACGATGATCGATTCAATCGAAGCACTGGAAGCTATTTACGGATTGCCCCACGAACGTGCGGTGCGCAAGCAGATCGGCTTTCTCAACGAGGATTATCAGGCGATGGTGCGCCTGTCACCGCTCGTGATTGTCAGCTCGGTGGGGACCGATGGCCTCGATAACTCGCCGCGCGGTGATGCGCCGGGATTTGTTCGGATCATTGATCAAAACACGTTGGCCCTGCCGGATCGCCCGGGCAACAACCGCATCGATACCTTGCGCAATGTGCTGCACGATCCGCGAGTGTCGCTGCTGTTCATCATTCCCGGGATCGGCGAGACTTTGCGGGTCAATGGCCCCGCCACAATCAGCGCTGATCCAGCGTTGCTGGAGAGTTTTGCAGTAAATGGCAAACCGGCGAAAACGGTGCTGCTGGTGACGGTGGAAGCGGCGTTCTTCCATTGTTCGAAAGCGTTTGTGCGCTCGGATGCGTGGAATCCCGAAACGCACCTGCCGCGCTCGGCCCTGCCATCTGCTGGCGCGTTCCACAAGCGGCTGAATGACGGCCAGTTCGACGCCGAGACCTACGACCGGGAAGCGCCGAAACGGGTGCGCGATACCCTCTACTAAACGCGGAACTCAAAACGCCACAACCCCCTGTGGGAGCGAGCCTGCTCGCGAAAGCGTCATATCTGTCAACAAATTGGTTGGCTGACACGGCCTCTTCGCGAGCAGGCTCGCTCCCACAGTTTTGATTGAGGCTTAGAGAGTGAGGATCATCTCGTGCCACGCCATGCCGCCGTGGTCGGACTCGGACGGCTTGATGTAGGCAAAGCCAAAGCCGGCATACAGCGCAATGTGCTGCTCTTTGCACATCAGATGAATTGTCGCTTTGTCCAAGGCGCGCATGCGCTCGACGAATTCGGCGAGCAGGCGCTTGGCCAGGCCCAGCCCTTGGTAATCCGGGTGCACCACCACCGACATGATCACCACGTTCGGGCCTTTCGGGTCGTGGCCGATCAGTTCCTTGAAGGCCTCGTCGGACATCTGCACGTCGAACGCCGCGCCGGAATTGATGAAACCGGCGACCACGCTGTCCACCTCGGCGACGATGAAGCCGTCCGGCCAGGTGGCGATGCGCGTGGCGATCTTCTCGCGGGTCGCGGCTTCGTCGCCTTCGTAGGCGACGGTTTCGATGGCGTAGCAGCGGTCGAGGTCGGCGGCGCTGACGTTGCGGATCACGGTGTTCATGGCAACTCGGAAATCATTGGAATTGAGGTCGCCAAGCATAAAGCAGATCAACCGGGGCGGACATGATCCGCCTCGATTGGTTGCTTTCAGGGTTTGAGTGGCAACCAGATTTCCAGCGTACCGGTGTGCAGTTTCGGATTGAAATCTGCGCTGTAACGCTCGAATTCCGGGGCATCTGCTGCTTCACGGCCTGATTGCGGCAGCCAGGTGTTCCAGATGTACTGAAAAGTCTGCGGCAGTTGCTTCAATGGCCTGTTGTGCTCAAAGACCGCGTAATGCTGCGGCTGGATTTCAACCCAGCGGTACTTCTCCGGCAGCTCATCAAGCTTGTCGATCTGCACGCCAGCGATGTATTCGAAACCGCCCTCGCCGTCCGCATTGCAGCAAACGCCGTAGGTCACTTCGTTGACTTGCGCGGGGATTTTTCCCAAGTGCGGGATCAGTTTTTCCCACAACGCGGGAATGTCTTCGGTGGTCTCCTGAGTGAATCGCCCGCCGAAACCGGCAATCAGCAGAAATTGCCCGTGTTCGAAGCGAGGCTCGGCTATCTCGACGCGTTGCTGTTCATCCATGACGCGACTCCTCAGAACGGAAAAGTGGATTCGGCTGGGAGTATAGAAAGCCCGACCCGTTTCGCACGTTTACAGCGAATGCAACTGCTCGACGGCGCCTGAACCGACAAACTCGTTGTAGCCGGAAACGATCACGTACACCGCGAAATAACAGAAGATCGCCGCCGATGCCAGACAGGAGTAGCGCAGCAGCTTGTCGCCCAGCAGTTTGCCGCCGTGGCTTGCAGCGAAGCACAGACCGGCCGACCACAGCAGCCCGGCGCAGAGAAAACCACCGAGAAACAGCGCCGAACTCAACGGACCACCGCCACCGGACCGGGCGATCAACGTACCGCCGACGGCAGCAAACCAGAGAATCGCACTCGGCGATGACATGGCGAGAAAGATCCCCCGGAAAAACTCCTTGCGATGGGAGTTCTGCCCCACTTCCGCCGTTTCCGCCAGCAGCGCTTCGTGGTGAATCGCCGAGTAAATCATCTTCGCCGCGAAGTAGATCAGCAGCGCCGAACCGCCAATCCACAGGACCCAGCGCACGGTTTCGTACTGGAGCAAAACGGTCATGCCGGCCAGTGCCAGCACCGCGTAGATCAGGTCGCCGACGCAGGTGCCCAGGCCCAGGGCGAAGCCCTGAAAGTAGCCGCGCTGCATGGCCAGGGTGATCATCGCGATGTTGGCTACGCCGATATCCAGGCACAGCGAAAGGCTCAGCAAGAAGCCGCTGGTGAATTCCATTGACCGATTTTCCTTGAAAAAAATGTTTACAACCGCGCTGGACAGTATGCCATCACTGCCCTTATCTTCCGCCACAGGTCACCGCAGTGACCAGCGTCGCTCGGACGGTTCCGGGCGCTTACGTTATCCGAGGCAACAATGGCCGAACAAGGTTCGCCGCGCCGCTTTGCGCGCATAGATCGACTCCCCCCTTACGTTTTCAACATCACCGCCGAGCTGAAAATGGCCGCTCGCCGCCGTGGTGAAGACATCATCGACCTGAGCATGGGCAATCCCGACGGCGCCACACCGCCGCACATTGTCGAAAAACTCGTCCAAGTTGCCCAACGCGAAGACACCCACGGTTACTCGACCTCCAAAGGCATTCCGCGCCTGCGCCGGGCAATTTCCAACTGGTACAAGCAGCGCTACGAAGTCGATATCGACCCGGAAAGCGAAGCCATTGTCACCATCGGTTCCAAGGAAGGCCTTGCGCATTTGATGCTGGCGACCCTGGATCAGGGCGACACGGTGCTGGTGCCGAACCCGAGCTATCCGATTCACATCTACGGTGCGGTGATCGCTGGCGCTCAAGTGCGTTCGGTGCCGTTGGTGCCGGGGGTGGATTTCTTCGATGAGCTGGAGCGCGCCATCCGTGGTTCGATCCCCAAGCCGAAAATGATGATTCTTGGCTTCCCGTCGAACCCGACCGCGCAGTGCGTGGAGCTGGATTTCTTCGAACGGGTGATTGCCCTCGCCAAGCAATACGACGTGTTGGTCATCCACGACCTGGCGTACGCCGACATCGTCTACGACGGCTGGAAAGCGCCGTCGATCATGCAGGTGCCCGGGGCCAAGGACATTGCGGTGGAGTTTTTCACCCTGTCCAAGAGCTACAACATGGCCGGCTGGCGTATCGGTTTCATGGTCGGCAATCCGGAACTGGTCAGTGCTCTGGCGCGGATCAAGAGCTACCACGACTACGGCACCTTCACTCCGCTGCAAGTCGCGGCGATTGCTGCGCTGGAAGGCGATCAGCAATGCGTGCGCGATATCGCCGAGCAATATCGCCAGCGCCGCAACGTGCTGGTCAAGGGCCTGCATGAACTGGGCTGGATGGTCGAGAATCCGAAAGCGTCGATGTACGTCTGGGCGAAGATTCCCGAGGCGTATGCACATCTCGGTTCGCTGGAGTTCGCCAAGAAACTGCTGGCCGAGGCCAAGGTCTGCGTCTCGCCGGGCGTGGGCTTTGGCGAGTACGGCGATGATCATGTGCGCTTCGCGCTGATCGAAAACCAGGATCGGATTCGTCAGGCCGTGCGCGGGATTCGCGGGATGTTCCGCGCGGATGGTTTCAATCCAAAATCCCCTGCCTGACACCTGTCCCCTGTGGGAGCGAGCCTGCTCGCGAAAGCGGTGGGTCAGTCAGCATAGATGCAGCTGACACGACGCCTTCGCGAGCAGGCTCGCTCCCACAATGGCTTTCAGTGAACCGTGAAATCAGGACACAAAAAAACCGCATCGCTGCGGTTTTTTTGTGCCTGCAAAGCGTCGCTTATACGAACAGCGACAACAGCAGGATGAAGCCCAGGCCCACCACCGAGAGGATGGTTTCCATCGCAGTCCAGGTCTTGAAGGTTTCGGCCACGGTCATGTTGAAGTACTGCTTGACCAGCCAGAAACCGGCGTCGTTGACGTGGGACAGGATCAGCGAACCGGCGCCGGTGGCCAGCACCAGCAGCTCACGGTTGACGCCCGGAATCATCCCGACAACCGGCACCACAATGCCGGCGCCAGTGATGGTCGCCACAGTGGCCGAACCGGTCGCGATACGGATTACCGCCGCCACCAGCCACGCCAGCAGGATCGGCGAAATCTGCGCGCTGACCGCCATGTGGCCGATCACGTCACCCACGCCACTGGTCACCAGCATCTGCTTGAAGCCACCGCCGGCACCGATGATCAGAATGATCGCAGCGGTAGGCGCCAGGCTTGCGTCGAGCCACTTGAGCATCTGGTTGGAACCGATGCCCTGCTTGTAGCCGAAGGTGTACAGCGACAGCAGCAACGCCAGCAGCAGTGCGGAGATCGGGTGGCCGATCATGTCCATCCAGATGCGGAAGAAGTTGCCGTCCGGCAGTGCCACGTCAGCGAAGGTTTTCAGCAGCATCAGGAACACCGGCAGCAGCACGGTGACCAGAGTAATGCTGAAGCTCGGCAGGTTGGCCGAATCGTTTTCACGGGCCAGTTGATCGACCAGCTCCTGATTCGGGTGACCGGGAATGTGCTTGGCGATGAAGGTACCGAAGATCGGACCGGCAATGATGGCGGTCGGCAGCGCGACGATCAGACCGTAGAGAATGGTCTTGCCGATGTCAGCGCCGAACACGCCGATGGCCAGCAGCGGGCCTGGGTGCGGCGGTACCAGACCGTGCACCGCAGAGAGGCCGGCGAGCAGCGGGATACCGATCTTGATGATCGATACGCCAGTGCGACGCGCAACGATGAACACCAGCGGAATCAGCAGCACGAAGCCGATTTCGAAGAACAGCGGAATGCCCACCAGGAACGCAGCGAACATCATCGCCCACTGCACCTTGTCCTTGCCGAAGGCGCGGATCAGGGTCTGGGCGATCTGATCGGCGCCGCCGGATTCGGCCATCATTTTGCCGAGCATGGTGCCCAGGGCGAGGATGATGCCGACAAAACCGAGCACGCCACCGAAGCCGTCCTGGAACGCCTTGATGATGGTGTTGATCGGCATGCCGGAAGTCAGGCCGAGGAAGGCGGCGGCGATGGTCAGGGCTATGAACGGGTGAATCTTGAATTTGGTGATCAGGATAATCAGGCCGATTACCGTGACCACCGCATCGAGCAGCAGGAACGTCTCGTGGGACATGCCAAACATGGGGGGTGTCTCCTGGATTGTTGTTGTTATTAAAGCGGGTTGAACAGAAGTCGGGAGGACAGCGCTGTCTTTTTCAACATACTCATACCGCCTGTTTCAGACCGTTGGCCTGCCACCAGACGTGAGCCTGCAGGGCCAGCTCTTCGACGCTGTGAATCGAGGCATTGAGCGGCAAAGTCAGCGGCTCGCCCTTGGGCGATTCGAGGGTGGCGAACTGGCTTTCGATCAACGTCGCCGGCATGAAGTGGCCCGGGCGGTGCGATACACGCTCGGCGGCGACTTCCGGAGTCAATTCAAGAAACACGAAACCGAGGCCCGGCAAGGCACTGCGCAGACGTTCGCGATAGCTGTGTTTTAGGGCGGAGCAGGTCAACACCGGGCGCTGGCCTTGGGCATCGACGCGACGCAGTTCATCGCACAGGCTGTCGAGCCAGCCGGCGCGGTCTTCGTCGTTCAGGGGGATCCCCGCGCTCATCTTTTCGATGTTCGCGGCCGGATGAAAAGTATCGCCTTCAATGGCAGTGGCGCCGCTCAATTGGCACAGGGCCTGGCTGACGCACGTCTTGCCGCAACCGGCAACGCCCATGATGACCAGGGCGGTGATGGGATGACTCATATAACAC
Organism: Pseudomonas sp. Sample_9; assembly: GCF_004307535.1. Taxonomy (NCBI): domain Bacteria; kingdom Pseudomonadati; phylum Pseudomonadota; class Gammaproteobacteria; order Pseudomonadales; family Pseudomonadaceae; genus Pseudomonas; species Pseudomonas sp. Sample_9. Next base: position 21,877 of record NZ_RAZO01000185.1, on the reverse strand, counting down.
CTCAGCGCGCAGACAGCGCTACCTTTGCTAGCTATGACTCTAGTGCACAGGCAGAAGTTGCCGACGCCTTCTTGTCGTTTTTTTGGGTTGCAGCAGGTTTGTTCCCAACGCCAAAGAGCACTGATCAGGCAGGACCGCGCTCACGCATTTGCAGCTGCATCAGGACAGCGCTACCTTAGTGCCTTGATTTTTGTTTGGCAAGCCGCCCGATGACCTCCCCCAAGAACGATAAAAATACCCGCACCACCGGCCGTCCGACCCTCAACGAAGTAGCCCGCCTGGCCGGCGTCAGCCCGATCACTGCCTCGCGCGCGTTGCGCGGGGTGAGCACGGTAGCCACCGAACTGGTGGAAAAAGTGCAGAAGGCCGCGCTCGAACTCAACTATGTGGTCAACCCTGCCGCCCGCGCTTTGGCCTCGGCGCAGAGCCATTCAGTGGTGGTGCTGGTGCCGTCGCTGTCCAACCTGCTGTTCATCGACACATTGGAAGCCATTCATCGGGTGCTGACGCCCAAGGGCTTCGAAGTGCTGATCGGCAACTTTCACTATTCGCGCGATGAAGAAGAAAACCTGCTGCGCAACTACATGGCCTATCAGCCGCGCGGGTTTCTGCTGACCGGTTTTGATCGCACGGAAAGTTCGCGGCGGATGATCGAGGCCAGCAACATTCCCTGCGTGTACATGATGGAGCTGGACAGTGCTGCCGGAGTCAATTGCGTGGGTTTCTCGCAGTTGAGCGCCGGGGAAACTGCCGCCGAACACCTTCTGTCTCGCGGACGCAAGCGCTTGGCCTACATTGGTGCGCAGCTGGATCAGCGCACGTTGTTGCGCGGTGAAGGCTTCCGCAAGGCGTTGCAGAAGGCGGGCCGCTACGACCCGGATCTGGAAGTGCTGACGCCACGTGCTTCGTCGGTGGGCTTGGGTGGTGAGTTGTTCCTGCAATTGCTGGCGGCGCATCCGGATGTTGATGCGATTTTCTTCGGCAACGATGACCTGGCCCAAGGCGCGCTGCTGGAAGCCTTGCGTAACGGCATCAAGATTCCCGAGCAAGTGGCGATTCTCGGTTTCAACGATTTGCCGATGTCCGAACACATGGTGCCGCGCCTGAGCAGCATCAATACCCCCCGTGAGGCAATAGGCCGGCGCGCGGCGGAGCAGATGCTGACGTTGATGGCGGGCAACAAGGTAGCGCGACCGGTGGAGGACATGGGGTTTGAGCTGAAGGTGCGCGAGAGTACCTGACCCTTCACAAATGCTGAGTTGAAACACAACCCTTGTGGGAGCGAGCCTGCTCGCGAAAGCGGTGGGTCAGTCAGCATTGATGCAGCTGACACGACGCCTTCGCGAGCAGGCTCGCTCCCACAGGGGATCTCTATCAAATTCAATGGCTGAGCAGGTCAACCAGGGCCTGCGCGCCCTTCTGCAAGGGCTGGCTCTTGAGCCACACCGCGTGCACCGGCAGCACCAGGCCATTTTCGATGTTGCGAAAATTCAGCCGTTTCAAGCGTCCGGCCTCCAGCCACGGCTGTACCACCGACAGCGGAAAATTACCCCAGCCCAACCCCGCTTCGACCATCTCCATTGCCGTCTCGAGATTGTCCGTACGCCAGTAGGATTCAGCCACCAACGGTCGCGTTTCGCTGATCGGCAAGTCACGGCTGGCGACGATGATCTGCCGCACCTGCACCAGATCCTCAAGAAACACATCCCGCCCCTGCAACAACGGGCTGTCCGCCGCCAGCGTGGCGATCATGCGTTCGCTGCCGACAAACTGAAACCGCTCCAGCGCATTCACGCTCAACCCGGCGAAGGCCAGACACACGCTGATCCGGCCACTGTGCAACATCGCCAGCACATCATCCTGCGGCGCAGTCAGCACTTCGATATCGAGCAACGGATGCCGCTCGGCAATCACCTTGATCGCTGCCAGCAAGCGCCGCCGATCCATGTCCGCAACCACGCCAATCGACAACCTGCTTTCCAGTCCCAACGACAGCTCCACCGCGTGCACTTGCAGCTGCTTGAGCTGCTCGGCGATGAGTCTCGCGTGGGGCACCAACGACTGCGCCATCGCCGTGGGTTGCGGCTCACGATGGCTGCGGTCGAACAACGGGTAACCGAGTTCGGCCTCAAGATTGGCGATGCCCATGCTCACCGCCGATGGCACCTTGCCCAATTGCCGGGCAGCGGCGGAAAACGAGCCGCGCTCGATGACCGCGAGAAACAATTCGATGCTGTCGCTGTTGAAATTCAACCCGCCCACCTATCAATAAAACTGAAAGCTACCGACTTTTTCTGTCAGGTCTATTGAAGCTATCTTTCGCCGCCTTCGCCAGCCCTGCTGGCCAACATTAGCCAAGAAAGAGGCAAATCTGCATGCAAGGCGTGAAACGCAAACTGGTCTATGTGTCGCTCTATGAAGTGATCGGCATGACCTTCTCGGCCCTCGGTCTGGCCCTGTTGTCGGGCACTTCGCCGGGCAGCACAGGACCACTGGCAGTGATCATCACCAGCATCGCCGTGACCTGGAATTTCATCTACACCTCGTTGTTCGAACGCTGGGAAAGTCGCCAGATCTCGCGCACCCGCACCGTCAAACGGCGCATCGCCCACGCCGTCGGCTTTCAACTGACGCTGATCGTGTTCCTGATTCCGCTGATCGCGTGGTGGATGAACATCAGCCTGGTGCAGGCGTTCCTGCTGGATCTGGCGCTGATCATTTTCATCCCGTGCTACACCTTCGTGTTCAACTGGCTGTTCGACCGGATTTTCGGTTTGCCAACGTCGGCACTGCCCGACTCAGCAACAAGCGCGTGACGCGCCAGTAACATATTGATCGCGATGTTGACCATTGGCTGATTCGGCCCGCGCACGCGCAATCTGGCGTTGGAGAATATTGCGCATCGCTGAAGGCCAAAACAGGACCCAACTGTGGGAGCGAGCCTGCTCGCGAAGGCGTCGTGTCAGACAAGCATGTTCTAGCTGACAAAACGCTTTCGCGAGCAGGCTCGCTCCCACATTGGGTATTGGTGATGTTGAAACAGCTCAGTTCAATTGAAGGGTCTCATTGAATTGGCTGATCGCATCCACCACATGCCGGGAGCCCTGCTGGATCTCCAGAATCACCTCGCCCGCCTCGTTCGCCAGCTCCACGCCCAACCCGGTTCGGCTCAGGCTCGACTGCATGCTCGATACCGCGCTCAGCGACAGGTCGTGGTTCTTGCGCACCACGTCGACAATTTCCAGAGTGGCCTGACTGGTGCGCGCGGCGAGGCTACGCACCTCATCGGCGACGACGGCAAAACCGCGTCCATGCTCACCGGCGCGCGCCGCTTCGATCGCTGCATTGAGTGCCAGCAGGTTGGTCTGGTCGGCAATGCCGCGAATGGTCTGGACGATGGTGCCGATGATGTCCGACTGTTTGCTTACCGCATCGATGCTCACCGCGGCTTCGTTCAGGTCGCGGGAAATGTCCTGAATGATCTGCACGGTCTGCTGCACCACCTGTGAGCCTTTTTGCGCGCAGGCGTCGTTTTGTACCGAGGTGCTGTGGGCCGATTCCGCAGCGTTCTGCAGGGTGGTCATCTGCTTGGTAATGTCGCTGGCGAACTTGACCACTTTGTACAAGCGGCCCTTGGCATCGAACAACGGGTTATACGATGCCTCCAGATAAACCATCTGCCCGGACTTGTTCTTGCGCTCGAAGCGGTGCGAGTGATATTCGCCGCGATTGAGCGAAGCCCAGAATGCCTTGTACTGCGCAGATTCCGCTTCGGCCCGGTGACAGAACAGGCTGTGGTGCTGGCCGACAATTTCAGGGTGCGCGTACTGCATGGTCTGCAGGAAGTTGTCGTTGGCGCGGATGACATGGCCTTCGGGAGTGAACTCGATCACCGCCATGGAACGACCGATCGCCGCCAGCATGGCTTCTTCTTCATGTTCTTTGTTGATGCGCGCGGTGATGTCCGCCGCGACCTTGATCACACTTCTGACCTGTTTGTCTGGCCCGAACACCGGCATGTAACTGGCTTCAAGCCAGATCTCCCGGCCGCTCTTGTTCAGGCGAAGAAAAGTGCCACTGAGCGGTTCACCACGAGCCAGGTCGCGCCACAACTTTGCGTAGTCCTCGCTGCGATAAAAGCTTTCTTCGCAGAAGATCCGATGGTGTTTGCCGCGCACTTCTTCGGCGCTGTAGCCCATGGTCTTGCAGAAGTTCTCGTTGGCGTCGAGGACGATGCCTTCCGGGGTGAATTCGATCATCGCCATCGAGCGGCTGATCGCTTCGATTTTCGCGTTGGCCTCGGTCAGCGCACAGCTGAAGCGCTCGATTTCCCGCAGGTCAGCCTTGTGATGTAGGTTGAACATGGTTGTATCACCTTCCGCGCGTTCTTTTGATTTGATGAAAGTTCAGGTCTTGCAAGATCCATCACTACGTTCCACAGAACAGGCACACGCCTTCCTCCACGGGAGGAAGTTGTCAGGTGATAAATGATGATCAATCGGAGGGTTCGTGCAGCGACGCTCTGATCAAGACATCCTTTTCTTGATAGCCCGCAAGCGGGCCAGCCCTAACGCGTAGAAGAACTTCCATTTAGATGACGCTCCTTGTTGGTTCAGTGTCGGTGCCTTGGGTTGCGCACTCTGGCAGCATGAATCACGGACCAACCGGTGCCGTCGGCCGGTTGGCATGACGGTCGACATGGTTAGTTACCTGCAAGCATAGCCAGCCCGACGCCGGGCGCAAGGCCACTAGTCGGCCAGTATCTGGCATTTTTTGCACAAGAAACGGTTCAGCGCGGGGAACGGCGTGGTGAGAACGGACGTTTTCGCCAGCGAAGCGGAAGCCCGCGAACCGGGCTCCCGTAGGGTTTGCTCAATGGCCGAAGATGTCGACCTTCTTGGCTTTCTTCTCGGCGCGTTTTTCAATCGCAGTCTTGGCCGGCTTCTTCTTCGCGGCTTTCTTTGAATCCATACCTTTGGACATGATCGATACTCCACTCACAGGGGATGTGAGTTCAGGTATACACCTATCCCGAAGCGCGCGTTCTTTTATAATCGGCGCTTTTCGCAGCGACAGCCCGAACCATGTCCGATATCCACTACAGCCAGCTCGACGAATCGTTGTGGCCACTGATGAACAAGTTCTACCGCAGCCACCAGTCGTCGATGAAAGCCGTGCGCGAGGCGCAGTTGTGGGTGGCAAGGCGCGGTGAAATCGTTGCGGCGCTGTGTTTGCGGCCAGTCTCGGGCGGACACTGGCTGACGGGGTTGTTTGTTGATCCGGGGTGTCGCGAGCAGGGAATTGCTGCGCAACTGATCGCGGCGGCGGTTGCTAAGGTGGACGAGCCGGTGTGGCTGTTCTGCCATCCGGATCTGCGCGGGTTTTATGAGCGGCGTGACTTCAGTTTCAATCCACCGCTGCCGCAGGCGATGGCCGAGCGGTTGAGCCGGTATGCGCGGAGCAAGCCGATGATTGCGATGGGGCTCAATCCCGCAGATTTACGCTGAAACCCTGTGGGAGCGAGCCTGCTCGCGAATGCGGTGTGTCAGCGCCGAATTGGGTTCTGATACTCCGCGTTCGCGAGCAGGCTCGCTCCCACAGGTATTATGGTGTTCTGACAATCATTCGTCAGCGTTGGGATCAAGGTCCGGGAACAGCACTTCGGTAAAGCCGAACTTGCTGAAATCGGTAATCCGTGACGGGTAAAGCCGGCCGATCAGGTGATCGCATTCATGCTGCACCACTCGCGCATGAAACCCCGAGGCCACGCGCACGATCGGCTCGCCCTTGGGATCAAAGCCTTCGTAGCGAATCTGCTGATAGCGCTCCACCGCACCGCGCAGGCCCGGCACCGACAGACAGCCTTCGAAGCCCTCTTCCATCAACGGATTCAACGGCGTGATCAGCGGATTGATCAGGATCGTCTGCGGCACTGCTTCAGCATCCGGGTAACGCTCGCTGTGTTCGAAGCCGAAGATCACCAGTTGCAGGTCGACGCCGATCTGCGGCGCCGCGAGGCCAACGCCGCCGACGCTTTCCATGGTCTGGAACATGTCGTCGATCAGTTGCCACAGCTCGGCGCTGTTGAACATCTCAGGCGGTACCGGCGCGGCGATGCGCAACAGGCGCTCATCACCCATTTTCAGAATTTCACGAATCATGGTCGGGCTTCATCAGTGTCCGGCTTGAGCGAGTGATCGCGGCCCAGGCCGGAGACGTGTTGTTTGGTGGATTCGTCGGGCTCGCCAGGGGCTTTTTCGCCCTTGTCCTTGCCTTCGGCGGACATGTGCTCGATCACTGCATTCATTTCTGCGCCGAGCAACAGCACCGCGGCGGAAATGTAGAAATACAGCAACAGCACGATGATCGCCCCGATGCTGCCATACATCGCGTTGTAGTTGGCGAAGGTTTTTACGTAGAAGGCAAAGCCCAGTGAAGCGAGAATCCACACCACCACGGCCAGCACCGAACCTGGGGTGATAAAACGGAAGTCCTGTTTGACGTCAGGCATCACGTAATAGATCAGCGCCACCGCGACCATCATCAGAATCACGATCACCGGCCAGCGCGCGATAGTCCACACCGTGACGATGAAGTCTTCCAGCCCCACTTGTGCGGCGATCCAGCCCATCACCTGCGGCCCGAGCACCATCAGCGCCGCGGCAATCAGCAGCATGCCGGCGATGCCGACGGTGTAGACGATCGACAACGGGAAGCGCTTCCAGATCGGCCGGCCTTCGACCACGTCATAGGCGGCGTTCATCGCGCTCATCATCAGGCGCACGCCGGCGGACGCGGTGTACAGGGCGATGACGATACCGATGGACAGCAGGCCACCCTTGGATTGCTGCAACTGATCGATCACCGGATTGACTTGCTCCAGGGCCTGCGGCGGCAGCACCAGTTCGGATTGCAGACGCAGCCAGGAGAAGAAATCCGGCAGGTGCAGGAAACCGATCAGGGCGATCAGGAAAAGAATGAACGGGAAGAGCGAGAACAGCATCTGGTAGGCCAGTGCCGAGGCGTAGGTCGACATTTCGTCATCGACGAATTCAGTGACCGTGCGCACCATCACCCGGTGCAGGGGCAGACCTTTCATGTCCGGGAATATCATTCGCGTCTCCTTGCGCCGCAAAAGGTTGAAGTCGTGGCGACTCAGGGGCCGTTTTTTACCTCAAGGTAGCCTACTTGGCGATCCTTCGGCGGATGACCGCAGGGTTCTGATACAAAAACGGCCATCCTTGGATGGCCGCTCGTGTGATTCGTTCAAGGCTCGCTTACGCCTTGTCGACGCCTTTTTTCACAGCGTCCTTGGCGTTGCCGACCGCTTGCTGGGCTTCGCCTTTTTTCTCTTGAACTTTGCCTTCCGCGCGCAGCTTGTCGTTGTCAGTAGCTTTGCCGACGCCTTGCTTGACGTTACCGACGGCTTCGTTGGCCATGCCTTTTACTTTATCGCCTGTGCTACTCATGGTGTTTCTCCGTGAAGCATATAGGGAAGAAAAGTCATTACGTAACGATTGACCGGTGCGCTTTGCGCCGAGTTTCATTTATTTTGCCGGCATTTCGTCGTGGCATGCAGGTTGCGCTTTATGTTTGCCGGCGTTGCCCCGAGAATGCTCAGCCTACGGGCGCTGAGCCCGGCACACCGATTCGCAGGAATGTCATGAAGCTCAATAAAACCCAGGCCATCGCCCGTCGCAACCAGGAACTGGGCGGCGCCGTGCTCGGCACTAACAACTGCCACTTCGCCGAACTGAACCGTAACCGCAACATCTGGTGGTTCGACCTGCCGGTGTCGCGTCTGGCCATCGGTCAGTACGAGTGGATTCACTTGCTGCTGCACACCCCGGCCACCGATGAGTTGCTGCACCTGAAAGTGCCGACGGTGTTCCTGCGCGAAAAGCTCGAAGGCCTGGTGATTCGCAACGAAGGCAAACGCAAGGCGGCGCTGAGCCTGGAATTGAGTGCGGACAAGGATTCGTATCTGCAGGACATGCGTCCGGCGGGGACCAATGTGAATTTTGCGCCGTTTCGTCAGTAACAGCTTCGCGAGCAGGCTCGCTCCCACACTCAACCGCGTTCGCCAGTTGCAACACGGTCAAATGTGGGAGCGAGCCTGCTCGCGAAGGCGGCTCCACAGTTGATACAAGTGTAAAGACACACACCAACAAAAAGCCCCGCATCTGCGGGGCTTTTTATTTACGCGGCAGACTTGGCCTTGATCTTCTTCAGTTCTTCATCCCGCAATTCGCGGCGCAGGATCTTGCCGACGTTGGTGGTCGGCAGCGCATCGCGGAACTCCACCGAGCGCGGCACTTTGTAGCCGGTAACGTTGGCGCGCATGTGGTCCATGACCTGTTCTTTGGTCAGGGTCACTCCCGGTTTGGCGACGATGAAAATCTTGATCGCCTCACCCGACTTCTCGTCCGGCACGCCGATCGCCGCGCACTGCAACACGCCCGGCAAAGTCGCCAGCACGTCTTCCAGTTCATTCGGATAGACGTTGAAGCCAGACACCAGAATCATGTCCTTCTTGCGATCGACAATGCGCATGTAGCCGTCCGGCTGGATCAGCGCGATGTCACCGGTTTTCAGCCAGCCGTCGCTGTCGAGCATTTCATCGGTGGCTTCCTGACGCTGCCAGTAACCCTTCATCACTTGCGGGCCCTTGACGCACAGCTCGCCGATTTCACCCAGCGGCTGCTCGACACCGGCATCGTCGATGACTTTGCACAGGGTCGACGGTACCGGAATGCCAATGGTGCCGATCTGGATGTGCTGGATCGGGTTGACCGTGGCCACCGGGCTGGTTTCGGTCATGCCGTAGCCTTCGCAGATGGCGCAACCGGTCACGGCTTTCCAGCGCTCGGCCGCCGCCAGTTGCAGGGCCATGCCGCCGGACAGGGTGACTTTCAGCGCGGAGAAATCCAGTTTGCGGAAACCTTCGTTGTTGCACAGCGCCACGAACAACGTGTTGAGGCCGACGAAACCGCTGAACTTCCACTTCGACAGTTCCTTGACCATCGCCGGCAGGTCACGCGGGTTGCTGATCAGGATGTTGTGGTTGCCGATCAGCATCATCGCCATGCAATGAAAGGTGAACGCATAGATGTGATACAGCGGCAGCGGCGTGATCAGGATCTCACAGCCTTCGTTGAGGTTGGAGCCCATCAGCGCCTTGCATTGCAGCATGTTGGCGACCAGGTTGCGGTGCGTCAGCATCGCGCCCTTGGCCACGCCGGTGGTACCGCCGGTGTATTGCAGCACCGCGACATCGCCGCTGTCCGGATTGGCTTCGGCCACTGGCTGGCCGTGGCCCTTGCTCAGGACGTCGTTGAATTTGATGGCTTTGGGCAAGTGATAGGCCGGGACCATTTTCTTCACGTACTTGATGACGCTGTTGATCAGCAGGCGCTTGATCGGCGGCAGCAGGTCGGCGACTTCGGTGACGATGACATGCTTGACGCCAGTCTTCGGCACCACGGCTTCGGCCAGGTGCGCCATGTTCGCCAGGCACACCAGGGCTTTGGCGCCGGAGTCGTTGAATTGGTGTTCCATTTCCCGCGCGGTGTACAACGGGTTGGTGTTGACCACGATCAGCCCGGCGCGAATGGCACCGAAGACCGCGACCGGATACTGCAGGACGTTGGGCAGTTGCACGGCGATTCGATCACCGGGCTGCAAGTCGGTATGCTGTTGCAGATACGCGGCAAAGGCACCGGACAGCTCGTACAGCTCACCGTAGGTGATTGTCTTGCCGAGGTTGCTGAAAGCCGGTTTGTTGGCGAAGCGTTGGCAGGATTGCTTCAACACTGCCTGAATGTTCGGATACTCGTCTGGATTGATCTCGGCTGCGATTCCAGCCGGGTACTTATCCTTCCAAAAGTCTTCGATCATGGAAGCCCACTCCTCAGCAACGCGAATTCTTCACCGCATTTGATGCGATTATTATTGGTGTGTGTTTTGTATTGGTGAATCCGGCGTTTTACAGGCCGAGAAGTCACAAAGCGCGCCGAGAGTAGCAGCTTTGCCAAGGGTCGACCAGAGCCAAACGTGGGCCCTACAGTCATATTGATGACTCAAGACTTGCCAGCGGTCATTTTAGAGCAAAAATCCTATAACTCCCCAAAACCCCCGAATTCAGCGGGCACAAAAGATTCGCGAGCAGGCTCGCTCTCACAGAAAACATCGATACCTGTGGGAGCGAGCCTGCTCGCGAATGTCACGCGCGCTGCGGTTCAGGCCTAGGCGATATCCCGCAACTCGCGCCGCAGAATTTTCCCTACAGGCGTCATCGGCAACGACTCACGCAGCACGATGTGTTTCGGCACCTTGTACGCGGTGAAGTTTTCTTTGCAGTAGGCCTTCAGCTCTTCCAGGCTGACCCCGCTCTCCCGCGCTACCACAAACAGCTTCACCGCCTCTCCCGAACGCTCGTCCGGCACGCCGATGACCGCGCAGTTGGCGACTTTCGGGTGGGCCATGACCACGTCTTCGATTTCGTTGGGGTACACGTTGAAACCGGAGACGATGATCATGTCCTTCTTGCGATCGACGATGCGCACAAAACCGTCCGGGTCGATCACGGCGATATCGCCAGACTTGAACCAGCCCTCGGCATCCAGCACTTCGGCGGTGGCTTCGGGTTTGTTCCAGTAACCCTTCATGATCTGCGGGCCTTTGATGCACAGCTCGCCGCGCTCGCCCAGCGGCTGTTCGACGCCGTCATCGTTGATGATTTTCACCAGCGTGCCCGGCACCGGCAAGCCGACAGTGCCCAGCCGCGACTGATCGCCGTAAGGGTTGGTGCAGGCTACTGGCGAGGTTTCGGTCAGGCCGTAGCCTTCGGTGATACGGCAACCGGTCATCTGCTCCCAGCGCTCGGCGGTGGCCTTGACCAGCGCGGTGCCGCCGGAGTTGGTCAGCTTCAGGCTGGAGAAATCCAGGGTCTTGAATTCCGGGTGGTCCATCAGCGCGACGAACAAGGTGTTCAGACCCAGCAGCGCCGAGAAGCGCCAGTTTTTCAGTTCCTTGATGAAGCCGGCAATGTCGCGCGGATTGGAGATCAGCACGTTGTGGTTGCCCGAGACCATCATGCACATGCAATTCGCGGTGAAGGCATAGATGTGGTACAGCGGCAGCGGCGCGATCATCACCTCTTGGCCTTCGCGCAACAGAGGTTGACCGTCCGGGCCGAGCTGAGCCAGACACGCGCGCACCTGCTGCATGTTCGCCACCAGATTGCCGTGGGTGAGCATCGCGCCCTTGGCCAGGCCGGTGGTGCCGCCGGTGTATTGCAGCACGGCGATGTCGTCGAGGCCGACGTTCAGCGGCTTGATACCCAGACCGCGCCCCATGCGCAGCGCGCTTTTGAACGAGGTGGCTTGCGGTAGCGAATACTCGGGAACCAGTTTCTTCACTTTGCTGACCACGGTGTTGACCAGCCAGCCTTTGGCGGTGGGCATCAGGTCGCCCATCTTCGCTTCGATCAAATATTGGATGTCGGTGTCGGGCAGCACTTCCTGGACTTTCTGCCCGAACAGATTCAGGTAGACCAGCGCGCGTGCGCCGGAATCCTTGAACTGATGGCGCATTTCCCGCGGTGTGTACAGCGGGTTGGTGTTGACCACGATCAGCCCGGCGCGCAGCGCGCCGAACACGGCAATCGGATAATGCAGAACGTTGGGCATCTGCACCGCAATGCGATCCCCCGGCACCAGATCGGTATGGGCCTGCAGATAACCGGCGAACGCTGCGCTCTGGCGTTCGAGTTCGGCGTAGGTCAGGGTGATGCCCATGCTGCTGAACGCCGGGCGGTCAGCGAACTTCTTGCAGGAACGCTCAAACACTTCAATGACCGACTTGAACTCGCCCATGTCGATGTCCAGCGGTACGCCGGCCGGGCGTTTGTCATTCCAGAAATCAGGTTGCATTGTTCTTGTCCTCTTTACCTGAGCCGATCCGGGAGCCGCTTTCTGTCGTTTCTGCTTCGTCCATTGAAGGCGAAAAGCACAAAGCGGAGCTTCACGGACACTAGCAGCTATGGCCATTGAGGCAAATATGACGCAAGCCCTCATTGATCCCGTGAATCTTCCTGCCATGGCGTGAGCTGATCAGACGCGCTATACACTGTGGCGATGCTGAGCAAAGGAATCGCCATGACCCACGACACCTTCTGGCTGGACGCGAATGACCGCAGCCGCCTGTACGTCAACTGCTGGCTGCCGGCCACGCCATTGAAAGCGGTGGTTCTGCTGGCCCATGGCATGGCCGAACACAGCGCTCGCTACGCCCGCCTCGCCGACACGTTTTGCGACAAAGACTATGGCGTCTACGCCCCGGATCTGCGCGGCCATGGCCGCACTGCCGACAACGGCACCCTCGGCCACTTCGCCGATGACGATGGCTGGTGCAAGGTCGTCGGCGATCTGGCCAGCCTCAACCAGCACATCGGCCAGCAACACCCGGGCGTGCCGATCATCCTGCTCGGCCACAGCATGGGCAGCTACATCGCCCAGGCCTATCTGCTGCATCACAGCGCCAGTCTGCACGGGGCGATTCTCAGCGGCTCGAATTTCCAGCCAGTGGCGCTGTATCGCGCTGCGCGGCAGATTGCCCGGCTGGAAAAACTGCGTCAGGGCGGCAAGGGCCGCAGTGCGTTGATCGAGTGGCTGTCGTTCGGCTCGTTCAACAATAAATTCAAACCGGTGCGCGCCCGTTTCGACTGGCTGAGCCGCGACCCGGCCGAGGTCGACAAGTACGCCGCCGACCCGTTGTGCGGTTTTCGCTGCACCAATCAGCTGTGGATCGACCTGCTCGGCGGCTTGCAGCAAATCAGCAAAGCGTCCAATCTCGCGCAGATCGATCCGGGCCTGCCACTGCTGGTGATTGGCGGCGAATGTGATCCGGTGAGCGAGGGCAAGCGTCTGACAGATCTGGCCAATGCCTTGCGCAGGGCCGGCAGCCAGCACCTGCAACTGAAGATCTACCCGCAGGCCCGGCACGAATTGTTCAATGAAAGCAATCGCGACGAAGTGACTACCGATGTGCTCGCCTGGATCGACCAGGCCCTGAGCCACCGGCGCCCGCAGCGTAGCGAATAATTTTTTGTGGATTCACTGAAATCCGTCACAGGAATCGAAACCGATGACCCAGGTTACCAACATCCCTTACGAAGCCCTTGAAGTCGGCCAGACCGCCAGCTACAGCAAGACTGTCGAAGAGCGCGACATTCAGCTGTTCGCCGCGATGTCAGGCGACCACAACCCGGTGCACCTGGACGCCGAGTTTGCCGCCGCCAGCATGTTCAAGGAGCGCATCGCCCACGGCATGTTCAGCGGTGCGCTGATCAGCGCAGCGGTGGCCTGTGAATTGCCTGGGCCGGGCACCATTTATATCGGCCAGCAGATGAGCTTTCAGAAGCCGGTGAAGATCGGCGACACGCTGACGGTGCGCCTGGAAATTCTGGAGAAACTACCGAAATTCCGCGTGCGCATTGCCACTCGCGTGTTCAATCAGCGTGATGAGTTGGTGGTGGATGGCGAGGCGGAGATTCTCGCGCCGCGTAAACAGCAGACGGTAACGTTGCCGACTTTGCCGGCGATCAGTATTGGCTGATGATTGGGAAGTGTCAGGTAGATTGCTACCCCCTCACCCCAGCCCTCTCCCCCAAGGGGGCGAGGAGGAAAGGGAGCTGATCTGCATCGGATTCAAATCCTGCGCTCGGCGCGGGCGATCTTCAAGACCTTCCAGAACCAGAGTTCAACTCAGATCGCTCAAGTCGGCGTAACTCCGGCATTCACCTCGGTCAGTCCCCTCTCCCTCCGGGAGAGGGCTAGGGTGAGGGGCTTTTCCTGCGGGCACAAAAAAACGCCAGACAAGCTGGCGTTTTTTATCAGCCGACTAACTCTTACGAGTTGGCACGAGCCTGGTTGCGCAGGGCTTTCACCTGGTCGTGGTTGCGTTGTACGCCGTGGTACTGACGCTCAACCAGATCCTTGATGCCCACCAGATTGTGCTTGTTGATCTTCTCGATCGCTTCACGATAAGCCTTCAGCGCATGGTCTTCACCGCGCTCGGCTTCGTTCAGCACAGCCTCTTCATCTTTACCGGTGAACATGGATTTGACGTCGACCCAGCGACGGTGCAGATCACCGGCAACACTGGTCGAAGTTTCCGGATCACCGCCCAGCGAACGTACCTGAGCCTGCAGCTCGGCTGCTGCGGTGGCGCAATCGGCGGAGCGCTGCACGAACAGGGTTTTCAGTTCTGGGTGCTTGATGTCTTCGGCGCAAGTCTTGAACCCTTCCTGACCGTCCTTGCAGGTTTCAATCAGGTCGTTGAGTACAGAAATGGCTTCTTTATTCATGTCGGTCATTTTTCAATTCCTTGCGATGGGTTGAAGATGCAAGGGATATTGCAGCGTGCGTGCCAGCTTCGCTTCGGATAAAAATATCTTTGTTTTCAGTGACTTAAGAAAGATTGAACCATCTGTATGCTGGTTTTTTGCATGATCTGTCATTTGGCCTGCATGCAGAATGCCTGTATTTTCCAGGCTGTCATGTGAATCGATGAAGCGTGCTGATGAATCCGGAAAAACTCGAACTGTTGATCACCCGCGAGATGCCCTTCGGCAAATACAAAGGGCGGATCATTGCCGACTTGCCTGGCCCCTATCTGAACTGGTTCGCCCGTGAAGGCTTTCCCCACGGTGAACTCGGTGGCCTGTTGGCGTTGATGCAGGAGATCGACCACAACGGCCTGTCCGACCTGCTCGAACCGCTGCGCGCCAAACACGGCAAACCCGCCCCGCGCCACTGACGCGCCCTTCCCTCTTGAGCCTTGCCGACCATGCCTGACAACACCCGCCGCGCCCGTGACGAAGCCTTCTGGCAGACATTCGCCGACCGATACGATGTGCAGCCCGGCCCGGTCAATCTGGAAAACGGTTACTTCGGGCGCATGTCGCGCACGGTGATCGAGGAGTACCAGCGCAACATCGAGCTGATCAACACCAGCAACTCGGTTTATGCGCGGCAACGCTTCGAGCAGCACGGCAACCTCGAAATCCGCGCGCAACTGGCAGAACTGATTGGCGTACGCGCGCAAAGCGTGGCGCTGACGCGCAATGCCACCGAAGGCCTGCAATCGCTGATCCGCAATTACAATCGCCTGCAACCGGGCGATCAGGTGCTGATCTGCGACCTCGAGTACGACACGGTCAAGGGCGCCATGCGCTGGCTGGCGAAACACCGTGGCGTTGAGGTTATCGAAATATCCCACCGCCACCCGGCCAGTTTCGACAGCCTGCTGGAAAGCTACCGCGAAGCTTTCACCCGCCACCCGAGACTCAAACTGATGGCGCTGACCCATGTCACCCATCGCACCGGTCTGGTCATGCCGGTGCAGGCCATCGCCGCACTGGCCAAAGAGCACGGCGTCGACATCATCCTCGACGGTGCCCACGCCCTCGGCCAGATTGAATTTGACCTGCAAGCCTTGGGCATCGCCTTCGCCGGTTACAACCTGCACAAATGGATCGGCGCACCGTTGACCCTTGGCTTCATCTACATCGCTCCACAGCGTCTGGCCGACATTGATCCGGACATGGGCGAGATGCATTACCCGGTCACCGATATTCGCGCGCGCACCTCGTACAGCACGCCGAACATTCCGGCGCTGATGACCTTGCCGCTGGTGTTCGAAGAGCACGACGCCCTCGGTGGCGCCGCAGCCAAAAGCCCACGCCTGAATTACCTGCGCAACCTGTGGGTCAACGCCGTGCGGCATCTGCCAGGCATCGAGGTACTGACTCCGGACGATCCGCAACTTTATTGCGGGATCACCGCTATGCGCTTCACCCGGCATGCCGATCAGCAGGCCATGGCCGAGCGTCTGCTCGGCGAATTCAACCTGTTCACCGTGGTGCGCACCGGCGCCGCGTGCGGGCCGTGCATTCGCATCACACCGGGGCTGACCACCACGGCTGGCGAGATGGAGCAGTTGGTCCACGCATTGAACCAGCTGCGCTAGAACGGCGCTCCGGAGTTTTTTCGTAGCCTTCAAGACCCAACTGCGACGACACGGCGAACGTGTCGATGCCGAGGGTCTGGCAAGCGAAGGCACCGTCTTCAAGATCGGCGCCGGCGATCGGCTGCAATACCAACTGCATGGCGTCCTCGGCGGCAGCTTCACAGCCGCAGTGGCCGGGCAAATGCAAGGTGCCGGCCCAGGCCTCGTGGTGAGCTTGCGCTCCTGCTTCGTCGCCGGGAATGAATACGCTCAGCTTCAGGCAAGCAGCGCCGTGCACCGCTCGATCTGGATAGACACTGGTGAAACGGACGATGCCATGGCTGTCGGTCGATTGAATGCCGCACAGGCTGGTGTCGGTATCAATCGTCTGCCGAATGAGCACCAGCGCGCCGATAACCGGCTCGCTGGTCATCGCATCGACCAGCGAAAGACGCAGGATCAGCGGCAGGCCTTCGACGCCCTGGCTGATATTGCGCACATGGGATTCGGCTGCGGGCCGATCGGGGCGGCCGAGGGGAAGTTGCTTCGGTTGATAAGGGGATTGTGGCGCAAGGGTCAGAGACTGAAAGTCGTCCATGAGGCGTTCTCTCTTCCATAAGATGAACGCAGGTTAACTCCGTGAAAAAGACAGCGTGCAGTAACTATGTATCGCGACATGTACCGGCACTTTTTTCAGCGCAAAAAAAAGGTGCGCCGACCAAGCGCACCATAAAGCCGTAAAGCACACAACGAGGTGTCGGGTGACAATCAGTCCAGCAGCGCCAGGGCCTCGGCGGTGCATTCCTGAATGCGGGCCCAGTCGCCGTTCTTGATCCACTCCGGATCAAGCATCCAGCTACCGCCCACGCACATGACGTTTTTCAGCGCCATGTAGCTCTTGATATTGGCCGGGCCGACGCCGCCAGTCGGGCAGAATTTCACTTCGCCGAACGGGCCGCCGAGCGCCTTGATTGCCGCCACGCCACCGCTGACTTCCGCCGGGAACAGCTTGAAGCGGCGATAGCCCAGACCGTAGCCTTCCATGATCCCCGAGGCATTGCTGATGCCCGGCAACAACGGAATCGGGCTGTCGACGCTGGCTTCGAGCAGGTCGCGGGTGATGCCCGGGGTGACGATGAATTGCGAGCCGGCCGCTTCCGCCGCTGCGAGCATGTTGCGGTCGAGCACGGTGCCGGCACCGGTCATCAGTTCCGGGCGCTGTTCGCGCAGGATCTGAATGGCCTTGAGGCCGAACTGCGAACGCAGGGTCACTTCCAGCGCGGTCAGGCCACCGGCGGCGAGGGCGTCGGCCAGCGGCAGCACGTCCTGTTCGCGGGCGATGGTGATTACCGGCAGGATCCGCGCCTTGGCGCAGAGACTGTCGATCAGGGCAACTTTGTCCGCCATGGAAACGGTCGGGGATGGGGTTGTCATAGCGGCTGTTCCTTGGCTCATGGGCACCAGTAAATCTCTAACGTAGGTTGCAGAAACGCGCGCACCGGCATGGCCGCAACGTCATCGGATGCCAGCGCGGCATTCAGGGTGGTCAGTTTCGATTGACCGGAAATCGACAGAATCTTGTGCTTGGCCGAGGCCAGCAGCGCACGGCTCATGGTCAGGCGCTGACGTGGCACGCTGGGCGCCAGCATCGGCCAGCAACGGCGCGAGCCATCGGCTTGCAGGGCTGCCGCGAGGTTCGGGCTGTCGGGGAACAGCGACGCGGTGTGACCGTCATCGCCCATGCCCAGCACCAGCACATCGATTGGCGGCAGCTCTGCGAGCAGACGATCGGCCTGTTCCGCAGCCTGCTCGACGTTGGCCGCCGCGCTGTAGAGGCTGAGGAACTGCGCCTTGGCTGCCGGGCCTTTGAGCAGATACTGCTTGAGCAGGCCGGCATTGCTGTCGGCATGTTCCACCGGCACCCAGCGTTCGTCGGCCAGGGTCACAATGACCTTCGACCAGTCCAGCTCCTGCTTGGCCAGGTGCTGGAAGAACGCGACCGGGCTGCGCCCGCCGGACACCACCAGCACCGCGTTGCCGCGTGCCGCAATGGCGTCGCTCAGTTGCTTGGCAACGTTCAGCGCCAGGCCTTCGGCGAGCAGCACCGGGCTGGTGAATTCGCGGGCAGTCACGCCCGTCGGCAGTTGCACATCAGATATCGCCATACCACGACCTCCCGTCCCGCGTGATCAAAGCAATGGAGCTCATCGGCCCCCACGACCCGGCCGCATACGGCTTGGGCGCGTCACCGGATTTCTTCCACCCGGCGATCAACTGGTCACACCACTTCCACGCGGCTTCGATTTCATCTTTACGGACAAACAGGTTCTGATTGCCGTTCATCACTTCCAGCAACAACCGCTCATAGGCATCGGGAATCCGCGCGCTACGCCAGGTGTCGGAGAAATTCAGTTGCAGCGGCCCACTGCGCAGTTGCATGCCCTTGTCCAGGCCCTGCTCCTTGGTCATCACGCGCAAGGAAATGCCTTCGTCCGGTTGCAGGCGGATGATCAGTTTGTTGCTGATCTGCAGACGCTGCTCCGGGGCGAAAATGTAGTGCGACGGTTCCTTGAAGTGGATGACGATCTGCGACAGCTTCTGCGGCATGCGCTTGCCGGTACGCAGGTAGAACGGCACGCCGGCCCAGCGCCAGTTGCGGATATCGGCACGCAGGGCGACGAAGGTTTCGGTGTCGCTCTGGGTGTTGGAATTCGGTTCTTCGAGGTAACCCGGAACGGATTTCCCCTCGCTGTGGCCGGCGATGTACTGGCCGCGCACGACCTGAGTGGTCAGGCCTTCCGGGCTGATCGGCGCGAGCGCCTTGAGCACCTTCACTTTCTCGTCACGGATGCTGTCGGCGGACAGGTCGGCCGGCGGGTCCATGGCAATCAGGCAGAGCAGCTGCAACAGGTGATTCTGGATCATGTCGCGCAGTTGGCCGGCCTTGTCGAAATAGCCCCAACGGCCTTCGATGCCGACCTTCTCGGCCACGGTGATTTCCACGTGGGAGATGTAATTCTGGTTCCACTGGGTTTCGAACAGGCTGTTGGCGAAACGCAGGGCGATCAGGTTCTGAACGGTCTCTTTGCCCAGATAGTGGTCGATACGGTAGGTGCGGTCTTCCGGGAAGAACTGCGCTACTGCGTCGTTGACCTTGCGCGACGACTCCAGGTCA
This sequence comes from Pseudomonas sp. Sample_9, assembly GCF_004307535.1. Classification (NCBI taxonomy): domain Bacteria; kingdom Pseudomonadati; phylum Pseudomonadota; class Gammaproteobacteria; order Pseudomonadales; family Pseudomonadaceae; genus Pseudomonas; species Pseudomonas sp. Sample_9. Next base: position 2,691 of record NZ_RAZO01000185.1, on the reverse strand, counting down.
GAGCCGATCGGCTTTTCCAGCACCACCCGAGTGTTTTCGGCCAGACCGACTTTCTCGAGGTTCTCGCAGATTGCGCCGTACACCGCCGCCGGGGTGGCGAAGTAGGCAATCATGCGCTGGCTGCTGCCGGCCAGTTCCGCCAGCGCCACATAATCCTCAGCCTTGAGGAAGTCGACGTGCAGATAGGTCAGGCGCGCGAGAAAGCGCTCGGCTACGGTTTCGTTCAGCTCTTTGCCGACGTAACGGCGCAATTCGGCGGCGATGAACGCCATGTGCTGCTGCTCGCTGCCGGGCTCACGGGCCAGCGCAATGATGCGCGTGTCCTCGTGCAGCAGGTCGGCACCGTCAAGGTGATACAGGGCAGGAAACAGCTTGCGCAGGGCCAGATCGCCAAGCGCGCCGAACAAGGCAAAGGTGCACGGTTCAACCGTAATGGAAGGCATGATGTTTGTTCTTTTATCAAGTTAAGCTACAAATACCTTTTTTCAAGGCATCACTCAAGGGAAAATGTAGTAATAACCACAACATTTTCGCAGAATACTCAATCCGAGTGGTGGTCGCCCGGACGCATCAGTAGGATAGGCCACCGTCACGGGCCATATCAAAGGCCCAATTTGCATAGCCCGACGCAACTCTGCGTCGGTGAATCAGGAATTCCATATGGACCGCGTGCGAAATTTACTGGAACAGATCCAGAGTCGCCTTGAAGAGCTGAACAAGGCCGAACGTAAGGTCGCCGAGGTGATCCTGCTCAACCCGCAGCAGGCCACCCGCTTCAGCATCGCCGCCCTCGCCCAGGCCGCCTCGGTGAGCGAACCGACGGTCAACCGTTTCTGCCGCTCGTTCGGTGTCAGCGGTTATCCCGAACTCAAGCTGCAATTGGCGCAGAGCCTGGCCAGTGGTGCGGCGTATGTCAGCCGCGCGGTCGAGGCCGACGACAATCCCGAGGCGTACACGCAGAAGATTTTCGGCAGCGCCATCGCTTCCCTGGACAGTGCTTGCCAGGCGCTCGACCCGAACCTGATCAGCCGCGCCGTCGACCTGTTGATCCAGGCCCGGCAGATCCACTTCTTCGGCCTCGGCGCTTCAGCCCCGGTGGCGCTGGATGCGCAGCACAAATTCTTCCGCTTCAACCTCGCGGTCACTGCGCATGCCGATGTGTTGATGCAGCGGATGATTGCTTCGGTGGCGCATACCGGCGAGCTGTTTGTGATCATTTCCTACACCGGACGTACCCGCGAGCTGGTGGAAGTGGCGCGGATCGCCCGGGAGAACGGCGCTTCGGTTTTGGGCCTGACGGCGGAGAATTCGCCGCTGGCCAAGGCCAGTACCCTGAGCCTGAACATTCCGCTGCCGGAAGACACCGACATCTATATGCCGATGACCTCGCGGATCATTCAGTTGACCGTGCTGGATGTATTGGCGACCGGGATGACCTTGCGCCGTGGCGTGGACTTCCAGCCGCATCTGCGCAAGATCAAAGAGAGTTTGAATGCCAGCCGGTATCCAGTGGGTGACGAGTTCAACTAAAGATCAAAAGCCCCTCACCCCAGCCCTCTCCCAGAGGGAGAGGGAGCCGACCGAGGTGTCTGGCGCGGTACATCGACCTGAAATATCCAATCGATTATGGATTCAGAACTGCACTTTCATGTCGGCGTCATTCTTGAGCATCCCCCATTCGGTCCCCTCTCCCTCTGGGAGAGGGCTAGGGTGAGGGTATCGGTGTACTTGACGCACTAAGCAGCCGCCCACGCCTGCAAACTCAAATGCGCCTTTTCCCCAGGCGCCAAGTGCAGGCTGTCCGTGCCGCCCGCCGCTGCCTCCACACAGACGAATTCGGAAATCTCGTCCCAACTCACCCCCAGCAACGGCCGCGCGCCGGGATGCCAGACGACAGTGTCGCCGCTGTCACCGGTATCAATGCACAACTCGCGCTGCCAGGCGTGATCCTTGAGCTGTAATTCGCCGTCATGCTGGAACACCCGCTGACACCCGCCATCAATCCGCAACTCACCTTCTTGCTGGCAGACCTGACGGTTCAACTGGTCATAACCCTGTGCGCCTTCGAGCCCAGACAGCGCTATCTCACCGACATCGCCAATACGCCAGTAAGCGTGCAAAGCCTGGCTCAACTGGCACGGCATGTCGTCCTGATGCTCGGTGCTCAGGCGTAACTCCATGCGTTCGCCCAGATGCGCGTGCAGGTCGACCTGCCAATCGCACAGCTGCAATTGCCAGTGCAGACGCACGCCATCCTCGGCGCTGCTGCTGTCGAGCAGTTTCCAGTCGAGCAATCGCGCCCAACCATGCGACGGCCACGCGTTTTCGCTCGGATGACGGCCATACCACGGCCAGCACACCGGCACGCCACCGCGAATCGCGCCGACATGCGGCCACTTCGCCGCGCACCACAACCACGGCTTCTGCCCGCGCGGCTGAAAATGCAGCAACTGCGCGCCCTGACGACTGAACACCGCCTGACACAGCGGATGATCGATCACCAGCACGTCGCGCATCTGATAGCGCTCCCAGGCGAACACCGGTCGCTCGCGCAGGGATTTGAAGAAGCGTTGCAGCGGATGCTCATGCATTGGCTACGGTTCCGAATTCAACTTTCATGGGCGGTGCGAACCCTCCAAAAAAAAGCGGACAGCCTTGGCTGTCCGCAAAATGCGCACATAGAGAGGAGCT